>NZ_LWEY01001600.1:0-71678 GCF_001634935.1 Oleiphilus sp. HI0043
TGGTTTGATTTTCTCCAGAAAAAACTCTTCTCGCCATTTCAGCAGTTGCTCTGTCGGATGTGCGGCGAGTGGGCGAAGCGCGAATGACAGGTATTTGAGGATGTCGAGTTCACCATTTTGGTAATCCAAAAGAAATTGATCATTGGCCTCTTTGTAAACTTGAGCGTCGACAATAGACTTTTCGACGAGAAATTCGCCCCAGGCATGGTCGCTATCACCCGCGATTAATGTGTTGTCTAAGTCGAAAATTGCCAGTGCCACTTATGTACTCCCCCGAGAGTGTTTTATGCTAAATAACGACCAATCACAAAGGGTCGATTTCGATGAATAGAAAATCATATCAGATCATCTCTTTAAAAACTCATTAAGATCTTAAAAGTAGTCTAGAATTGATTGATATATCTAGCATAATTAATTATTTGCCCGCTCATGGGTTTGCTGTATCGGGCAAATTCTGAAAGAATGAAGGCAATGTAAATATCTATAGACGGGAAATTAGAGAGTGATAGATTCTGACGGTTTCAGATTAAATGTCGGAATTATTCTCGCAAACGAATTTAATGAGGTACTTTGGGCAAGGCGAATCGGACAAAATTCTTGGCAGTTTCCGCAAGGTGGAATCAAAGTTGATGAGACTCCTGATGAAGCACTTTACCGTGAATTGAATGAAGAAATAGGTTTGCAGCCTTCAGATGTACAGATTGTGGCCAAAACAAAGGGTTGGTTACGCTATCGATTACCCAAGAAAATGATTCGCCATAACTCCTTACCGTTATGCGTCGGACAGAAACAAAAGTGGTATATGTTACGCATGCTGAGTGCTGACTCAAGCATATCTGTAGATCGGAACGTGAGCCCCGAGTTCGATCGTTGGCAGTGGGTAAGTTATTGGTATCCGCTGGGTCAGGTTGTCTCATTTAAGCGAGAGGTATACCGAAGAGCAATGAAAGAGTTATCAACTGACTTATTTAAGAACTAAGCCACCTATTGGAAACGTGGGCATAATATAAAGGGTATTAAATGCTAAGCATACTTCGCAGTATTGTTCAGGAAGTGAATAGTGCCGCTAGTCTTGAGGAAGCACTGAATATTATTGTCAGTCGCGTTCAGGAGGCTATGAGTACGGAAGTATGTTCCATCTATCTTCTTGATCCGGCAGAAAATCGTTATGTCTTGCGTGCCTCTCGTGGCTTGCGGGAAGATGCGATCGGGAACGTGAGCTTGGGTTATTCAGAGGGTCTGGTTGGTTTGGTTGGTGTTAGGGAAGAGCCGATAAACCTCGAAGATGCCCAGCAGCATGAACGCTACCGCTATTTGCCTGAAACGGGAGAAGAGCGTTTTACAAGCTTTCTTGGTGTTCCAATCATTCATCATAAAAAGGTATTGGGTGTATTGGTTGTTCAGGAAGCCAGTAACCTGCGTAAGTTTGATGAAGGTGAAGAAGCTTTTCTAGTTACGGTTTCTGCACAGCTGGCGAGCGTTATAGCGCATTCAGAAGCAACTAAAGCAATTGAGTCAGTTTCTGAGAGTGGGAAAGTAGCGCAGGATATCGCCTTCAAGGGTATCGCTGGTGCACCAGGCGTTGCGATTGGTCGCAGTGTTGTTGTTTTTCCGCTTGCCGACCTGGATGCGGTGCCTGATAGAAGTGCTGAAAATATTGATGATGATATCATTTCATTTGAAAATGCGGTTGAGTCCGTCCGTAAAGATATTCAAAGCGTCGGTGAGCGTTTATCTACCCAGTTAAGGCCTGAAGAACAAGCTTTGTTTGATGTCTATCTTGGTATGTTGGATGACAATGCTCTGGCAGGAGAAGTGATCACCCAGATAAAAGCCGGGAAGTCTGCCCAAACCGCATTAAAAAATACCATTAGTGAATATGCACGTCATTTTGAAATGATGAATGATGCCTATCTCAGCGAAAGAGCTGTAGATATAAAAGATCTGGGTTGCCGTATACTTTCATACCTGCAAACAGCGGATAAAAAACAGCATGACTATCCCGATAATGCGATCCTGGTCAGTGAAGAATTAACCCCTACTATGTTGGGTGAAATTCCGAAAGAGAAGCTACTCGGTCTTGTTTCGATTAAAGGCTCAGGAAATTCTCACGTAGCAATCTTAGCCAGAGCGATGGGGATTCCCACTGTCATGGGTGTGGTGGATATGCCACTCACACAGCTGGACGATAAAGAGTTAATAGTCGATGGCTACAATGGTGATATTTTTGCCTGCCCTTCTGAAGAGCTGCGTGGCTACTATGAGCAGATCGTCGAAGAAGAGAAGGCGCTGGATCAAGGCTTAGAGAAGTTAAAGAGCCTACCCTGCGAAACTAAAGACGGGCATCGCATCTGTGCCTGGGTGAATACCGGTTTAATGACTGATGTTGTTCGTTCACTGAATCAAGGCGCTGAAGGTGTTGGTCTATATCGAACTGAAGTGCCATTCATGATCAATGAGCGTTTCCCAAGTGAGCAAGAGCAGATGGACTGCTATCGCGAGCAACTGGAAGCGTTTGCACCGAATTATGTCACCATGCGTACCTTGGATATTGGCGGAGACAAAGCTTTATCCTACTTTCCGATCACAGAAGAAAACCCCTTCCTGGGTTGGCGAGGAATTCGTGTAACTCTGGATCACCCAGAGATATTTTTGGTACAAATGAGGGCTATGCTGAAGGCGAGTGTGGGCCTCGATAATCTGCGTATTATGCTACCGATGATCTCAAATGTTAACGAGGTTGAGGAAGCGCTACATCTTATTTATCGTGAATATCATGAAATCTGTGCTGAAGGTTATGACATATCTATGCCTCAAATCGGTGTCATGATAGAAGTACCTGGTGCAGTGTATCAAGTGAAAGAGCTTGCTGAACGAGTTGACTTCTTGTCAGTTGGTTCAAATGACTTAACCCAATACCTATTGGCGGTGGACCGAAATAATCCGCGTGTTGCCTCGCTTTACCATTCTTTTCACCCAGCTGTACTTCAAGCGTTATATAAGATTGCTCAGGATACCGCTGATCTACCCGTGCAGTTGAGCATTTGTGGAGAGTTGGCCGGTGACCCGGCTGGTGCCGTCCTATTGCTGGCGATGGGGTATGATGCTTTGTCTATGAACGCCTCAAATTTGCTTAAGGTTAAATCTGTTATTCGTGATATCGATATGACTTGGGCGAAAGACTTGTTAGATAGTGTTTTAGCACTGGATTCGCCCTACATTATCCAGAGTACGCTTAATTTGGCTTTAAAAGAAGCGGGCTTTAGCCGTTACCTACGACCTAGCAAAATTGGTGAGGAAAACTAGTCTGCTGCTTCCTAGTGTGAATACTCTAGTAATTATATTTACGCTTACTATTTTTAGAATTGATTAAATTGGACGATAGAGGTTATTGAATGTCTGAGGCGCAGCCAACAGAAAACAAAAAACTAACGTTGGGGATTGCACTCGGTGGCGGTGGCCCATTAGGTGGCATATATGAGATAGGGGCACTGCGTGCGATTGACGAGGCGCTCGAAGGGCTCGATTTCAATGACTTAGATATCTATGTAGGTGTAAACTCAGGCTCTTTTGTCGCAGCGAATCTAGCGAACCAGATGACTCCTGCACAAATGTGCCGAATCTTTGTGCGTAATGAGGCTGATGTTCACCCTTTTCATCCTGAAGTCTTTTATAAGCCGGCTTTTTCAGAATATACGCGTAGAATAAAATCTATACCCAAGATATTGCTTAATGCTGGTCTAAGTGTATTAAGTCACCCAAATGACCAGTCAGTATTAGAGGCTTTGACAGCGCTGGCTCAAGCCATTCCTTCTGGTATTTTTGATAATAATGGCTTCCATAAATATTTGAGCCGTTCGTACTCGTCAATTGGTAGAACAAATGAGTTCGAGAAGCTCCGTAAGCAATTGATTGTTATTGCGGCAGACTTGGAGTCAGGCGAGACTGTTCGTTTTGGTACCGAAGGCTTAACTGATTTGCCTATCTCCAAGGCTATCCAGTGTAGTATGGCTGCGCCCGGTATATACAAACCTGTAGAGGTCGGTGGACGTTATTATGTCGATGGTACCTTAAACAAAGGGATGCATACCTCGGTTGCCTTTGAGTCAGGTGCAGATATTGTTTTTGCCATTAACCCTGTTGTGCCGATAGATGTCGGGCAGGCCGTTCAAGCTGATACGATGAAGCGCGAGGAGTTGACGCAGTCAGGGATGCCGAATGTTCTTTCCCAGGCCTATCGTACAATGGTTCACTCTCGCCTTACTTCAGGCCTCAAGAATATATCCCGTGATTTCCCCGGAAAAGATGTATTGTCATTTGAGCCACCAAGGCACGATGCAAATTTGTTTTTCTCAAGTGTCTTTAGTTTTAACTCACGAAAAATGATGTGCGAGAGTGCTTATCAATTAACTCGGGCTAATCTTAGAAACAGGATCGATGAGCTCGAAAAAGTACTGGCACCAGCGGGTGTACGAGTCCGAAAAGATATTCTATTTGATGAGCAGAGAACACTCAGTACAGGTCTGTATGGTGAGGCCTTGCCAACCTACCAGGGTAGCCAGGAAAGCAGGCCCAAGACAATCAAAGTAAAGGGCGGTTCGTCTGGTGGTGACAGCTATTTTGAAAGAGTCTCTCAGAAAGTAGTATCTATGTTTTAAGATTAATTGGGGTCAGAGTAGAATGGCACTTACTTAAGCTAGGACGCGCTCCGACGCTTGTCATTCCCGCTATGCCCCATCGTCATTGCCGCGCAGGCGGCAATCTATTGTTTTGAATCCTACACGACTAAACAAAAAAGAAGACTTCTCGTCGCTGCATGATTTAATGCGTTTAGTTTTACTTTTAATGTGTCGCATAACTCGTAAAAACAATGGATTCCCTTATTCAAGGGAATGACGTCTTTGTTTGCCTTAAGTAAGTGCCATTGGGGTCAGAGTAAAAGCGAAGGTTTTTCCTCTGACCCTGATGATTTAATGATTACAAAATATATTGGCTTAAATCTTCATCTTCAGACAACTCATCGAGTTGCTCTTTAACGTAGTCAGCTGTCACTTCAAAGTCATCTCGTTGGCTGTCGCCAGCCTCAAATGATATATGCTCCAGAAGTCTCTCAAGCACTGTGTGCAGGCGACGAGCCCCGATATTTTCAGTCTTCTCATTAACCTTCCAGGCAATGTGTGCAATCGTTTCGAGTGCGTCCTCACTGAAGCTGAGTTTTAAGCCTTCGGTAGCCATAAGTGCAATATATTGGTCAATCAGTGAAGCATTTGGTTCGGTTAGAATCTTTTGGAAGTCTTCTGGTGACAGCGCTTTAAGCTCAACACGAATTGGTAGGCGCCCTTGAAGCTCAGGAATAAGGTCTGAAGGCTTCGATAGGTGGAAGGCGCCTGAAGCAATAAACAGAATGTGGTCTGTTTTGATTGGCCCAAGTTTAGTGGTTACTGTACTTCCTTCAATTAGTGGAAGTAAATCGCGCTGTACACCTTCGCGTGATACGTCGGCGGAGGAGCCTTCAGAGCGCTTGGCAACTTTATCGATCTCATCGATAAAGACAATACCGTTCTGCTCAACTGCCTGGATAGCTTTAGATTTAATGTCTTCTTCATTTACCAGCTTGCCAGCTTCTTCTTCTTTGACTTGCTTAAGCGCGTCTTTAACCGTTAGTTTTCGGGTTTTCTTTTTGTCACCGGACATGCTGGAAAAGATATTCTGAAGCTGGTTGCTCATTTCTTCCATGCCTGGAGGCGCCATAATCTCAACGCCTACAGGTGTGGCGCTGACTTCAATATCGATTTCTTTATCGTCTAAATCGCCTTCTCGGAGCTTCTTGCGGAAGATTTGTCGCGTCGAAGAATTATCGCTTTGAGCTGAGTCGGCACCCGTTCGTGCTGGAGGAAGCAGGGCATCTAAAATACGCTCTTCAGCAGCGTCAGCAGCTTTAGTGTCGACAAGCTTCATTTCTTTTTGCCGCAACATATTAAGGGCCGAGTCAGCAACATCGCGAACAATAGACTCTACATCTCTACCCACGTAGCCTACTTCAGTAAATTTCGTTGCTTCAACCTTCAGGAAGGGAGCATCAGCAAGTTTAGCCAAGCGTCGGGCGATTTCAGTTTTACCCACACCGGTTGGGCCAATCATTAAAATGTTTTTGGGGGAAATTTCTTCTCTTAAGGCCGGGTCAAGTTGCATGCGGCGCCAGCGGTTTCGAAGTGCGATAGCAACTGCACGCTTGGCTTCATCTTGGCCGATGATATGTTGGTTGAGCTCGTGTACGATTTCGCGAGGAGTCATGTTTGCCATGGAATTTAGTACCGTATCATGTAAAGGGTGATGTTGATTCGGGCTTTCGTTAAGTTGTGTCGTGCCTGATTAGTGGCTATTTGGCTTCACCAAGGTGCTCGATGGTAAAGGCATCATTAGTGAATACGCAGATGTTGGCAGCGATCGTTAGACCTTTTTCAACAATCTCTTGTGCTGATAGCTCGGTGTTTTCAAGTAGAGCTCTTGCGCTAGCTTGAGCGAAAGGGCCGCCAGAGCCAATTGCAATCAGGCTATCTTCAGGCTCTATTACATCGCCATTACCGGTGATGATAAGAGAGTTGTTTTCGTCTGCCACGGCAAGCAATGCTTCAAGCTTTCTGAGTGCGCGATCTGTGCGCCAGTCTTTGGCTAGCTCAACGGCAGCTTTAACAAGATTGCCTTGATGTTTCTCTAGTTGCGCTTCAAAACGTTCAAACAATGTGAAAGCATCTGCTGTGCCGCCTGCAAACCCGGCGATGACTTTGCCGTCATAGAGTCGGCGCACTTTTTTAGCGTTGCCTTTCATGATGGTGTTTCCGAGCGAAACCTGACCGTCGCCGCCAAGAGCAACTTCGCCTTCGCGGCGGACTGATAAGATGGTTGTCATGAACTTCTCCACAAAGTTTGCGTTCACCAATGCGGCCAAGTGGCTCAATTGGTGTTTTGACTAAATACTGCCAGCTGCGATTAAGCGATGTATTGCAGCAGCGAAAGTTTTTATATGGAGTCGCTTGAAGAGATATCAAGCGTTAAGAAGGCGCTTTAGCTATCTTTTTTTACTTTCTTGACGAGAGGCTGGATATTAAGAGATACAAGTTTATCCAGGGCGCTATTTAACTTACTACGGTTGGTGAATGGTCCGGTTTTAACTCGGTGCCAGACAGTACCTTTATCATTGGTAACTGTTTCAATATTGGCTTTTAAGCCCTTAAAGGCGATAGTGGCTTTTTGGCGCTCGGCATCTGCCCGGTTTTTGAATGAGCCAGTTTGAATCACATAGAAGTAGTCTTCACTGCCTGATTTTTGTTTGAAGCGATACTCTTCTACCTTCGGTGCAGTCACTGTCGATTCTGGAAGGATATCGTAAAAGTTGAAACGCTTTGCCGGTGCTTCTTCGGCGGGCGTGCTTTTGCTGGCAGAAGGGGATTTTTTGGATATTGTTGGCTGTTTCTCGGGTGTTTCAGTGGGCGGAATAGACTGTAAAAAATACAAGCCATAGGCAAAAGCACAGACCAGTACAATTAGGGAAAGAAAAAATGGTGTACGGTTTTTTACCGGCGCTGAGCTTGGCACTTCTTTAGGGCTTGCTCCGCTGGCCTTCTTGCTCGCGCTGCTTTTAGCCCCGCCAGACTTTCCCGAAGAACCTTTTTTTGTCTTGGGTGCTCCGGGCTTTTTAGTGGTCGAGGGCTTAGCAAAATCTTGAGTCATATGATCAACGCGTCAATAGTTTATCGGGTGTGATTACATTTCTTCAGGAGCGCTAACCCCTAGTAGCTTAAGCCCGTTTCTCAATACTTGCTGGATGCTTAGGCAAAGCACTGCACGAGCATCTCTAATTTTACTATCTTCAACCATTACAATATTTGAATTGTAGTAGGTATGGAAGTCGCTCGCCAAACTATATAGGTAGTTTGCAATTTGATGAGGCGCATTTTGCTCTCCCGCAATGCTGACAACTTCAGGGAAGCTAGCCAGCGTGTTTGCTAGTTTACGTTCGCTTTCAACGCTTAGCTGCTCTAGGTTGGCTAGGCCGTCTTCGGCAGACCACTCTGGAGAAGCTGCTAAAACCTTTCTAAAAATACTGCTAATTCGAGCGTGTGCATATTGGATATAGTACACAGGGTTGTCATTTGACTGGCTGCGAGCCAGGTCAATATCGAATGTTAGTTGTGAGCTGGGAGCGCGTGCGACCAGGAAGTAGCGAGTGGCATCGCGGCCAACTTCTTCGATCAAGTCTCGCAATGTGACGTAGCTGCCGGCACGTTTGGATAGCTTCACCTCTTCGCCGCCTTTCATGACAGTCACCATTTGGTGAAGAACATAATCAGGCCAGCCTTCAGGTATATCTTGCTTCAATGCTTGTAGGCCTGCTCGAACGCGAGTGATTGTACTGTGGTGGTCGGCACCCTGTTCATTTATGACGCGAGTAAAGCCACGTTGCCACTTGTCGAGGTGATAGGCTACGTCTGGCACAAAGTAAGTGTAGCCGCCTTCAGTTTTGCGCATAACACGATCTTTGTCGTCGCCAAAGTCTGTCGTTCGCAACCAAAGCGCGCCATCTTTCTCGTAGGTATAGCCATTTTCAATCAGAGCTTCCACTGCTTTTTCGACTTTACCATCGCTATAGAGAGAGCTTTCAAGGAAATAAACATCGAAATCAACGTCAAAGGCTTTTAGGTCTAGATCTTGCTCTCTTCTTAAATAGGCGACAGCAAAGTGTCTGATATCTTCCAGGTCGTCAGCGTTTTTGGTACCTGTAAAGCTCTGGTCGGCAGACTCGATGGTTTCACCGTTCATAAAGCTTTCAGCAAGCTCAATAATATAGTGCCCGCGATAGCCATCTTCTGGCCAGCTTGGGTCTTCAGGTGTTAAACCTTTGCAGCGAGCTTGAACAGATAGAGCCAGGTTATTGATTTGTTGGCCAGCATCGTTGTAATAGAACTCGCTGGTCACATCCCAGCCATTTGCACCGAGAAGTCTGCAAATGCTGTCACCGACTGCTGCGCCACGGCCATGCCCCACATGCAATGGGCCGGTAGGATTAGCGGAAACAAACTCGACTTGAACTTTTTGGCCTTTACCTGAGTTGTTGTGTCCATATTTATCCGCATTTTCAATAATTGAACTGAGGACGGCAAAGCTGCTGGCGGAGCTCATAAAAAAGTTGATGAAGCCAGGGCCAGCAATT
Source organism: Oleiphilus sp. HI0043 (assembly GCF_001634935.1). Taxonomy (NCBI): domain Bacteria; kingdom Pseudomonadati; phylum Pseudomonadota; class Gammaproteobacteria; order Oceanospirillales; family Oleiphilaceae; genus Oleiphilus; species Oleiphilus sp. HI0043. The sequence goes on from NZ_LWEY01001600.1 coordinate 9,212, forward strand.
TCAATTTTGTCTACGCTTGCATTATTTTGAGCGGTGATCTTTTCAACGATTTGCTCAGCAAGCGCTCGAGGTGGCATCTTGGCCTGCTTGGCTAAGACTAGCCCTATATTCGAGGCATAGTCGCCATGCGCTTTATCTTTTGTCGCATCAATATTGATCTTATAACTCGCGTCCGAAGGAATGACGTTCTCGTTGCTAAGTTCAGTCACAACCGTTTGTACAAGTTCAATTATCAGTTCTTTCATGCGCGTCCAGATTTACAAAAGCCAATGGGAAATTAAAAGGGGGCGTATTATCTATGATTCCGTTCAAGATTTAAACGCTAATACTTGGAGTCAGAGTAAAAAGTGCGCTTTTTACTCTGACTCCAAGTATTGCTATTAGACGTAATCGAGGGGGTCTGCGTCGATATATAGCTTGGTTTTATGGGATTTACGCGAATCTAGATAACAGCGCAAGCTATGTACAAGCTGCGAGCGAGCCTTCATATCTGAAATAAATAAATGCAAGTAGCTTCGGTAGATTCCAGACTTTCTGGCGATATTTGCTTCAATGGGGCCCGATATTTGTATCGCTGCCTCGTTAGAGTAACTTGCTAGCACCAAGTTTTTAATTGAACTCAACTCTTCAAGGTTTGCCTCAGCCTTGGCTGACTCAGCCCGGATAGTGAGCATTTTTGAGAAAGGCGGCAGCTCGCAATATTGGCGCTCTTCAAGCTCCTGCTGAGCAATGCTTGTATAGTCACTACGCAGAATAGGTTCAAAGATGGGGTGTTCTGGTTGGCGTGTCTGGATGAGCACTGTGCCATGCTTGTTACCGCGGCCCGTGCGCCCTGAAACCTGTAAAAGTTGCTGTGCGCTGCGCTCAATGGCTCGATAGTCGGCGCTAAAAAAACTGGCGTCGGCATCGATGATGGCGACCAGGGTGACGTTATGAAAGTCATGCCCTTTTGCGAGCATTTGTGTGCCAATCAACAAGCAAGGCTCTCCCTTATTGATTTGCTCGACTAGCTCAGTCATTTGTTTTTGGTTCTTTATGCTGTCTCTGTCAACACGCACCACGCTGGCGCTCGGGAATTGTGCCTGCAGTCCAAACTCTAGTCTTTCGGTGCCTGCGCCAAGTGGTGTCAGACTTGTGTGGTTGCATTCATGACAGGCTCTTGGAATGATTTCTTTATGATTGCAGTGATGGCAATGTAGCTGAGGTGGGCGACTATGAACAGTAAGGCGTGCATCACAGTGAGGGCACTGGGCGAGCCAACCGCAGCTATTACACATTAGTGTTGGTGAAAAGCCTCTGCGGTTTTGGAATATGATTACTTGGTTGCCTTGAGCAAGCTCTTCTCCGATTCGCTGCTTCAAGGGGCGAGAACAACCATTCTCCAGAGGACGGCTGCGGATATCGATTAGAAACATTTCCGGTGTTTGGCCTGCGCCGGCGCGTTCTTGCATTAAAGCTAGCTGATAGCGACCTAGCTTAACGTTATAGAGGCTTTCAAGTGATGGTGTTGCACTTCCTAGCACCACTTTGCATTGTTCAATCTGTCCGCGTTTGACTGATAGATCTCGTGCTGAATATTTGAAATTATCAATCTGCTTGTAGGAGGGGTCATGCTCTTCATCTACGATAATTATTCCGAGCTCTTTGAAGGGAGTAAAAATTGCTGAACGGGTGCCGATGATGACGCGTGCAATGCCTTCTTTTGCTAAAAACCAGCTAGTATATTTCTCTTTATGGCTCATGCCAGAGTGAATGACGCCAATAGGTGTGCTCAGCTGACTCTGGAACCTGAGTAGCGTTTGTGGGCTGAGGTTAATTTCTGGGATGAGAATGAGGGCCTGTTTACCTTGTTCAAGCTGTTTCTTTACGCATTCGATATAAACTTCAGTTTTGCCGCTGCCCGTTACACCCTGAAGTAGGGTTGCATTGATAGTTGCATCGGCGTTAAGAATTGTCTCAACTGCAAGCTTTTGCTCGGTATTGAGGGTTTTGCTTTGAATGGGCGCTTTGCTTTGTTGTTCTTTTTCCGCGCTCAGGGGGTCATAGACTTCTTTATATATGTAGCCTGCGCCTTCCAGGTTTTTGAGTTGACTGTTGCTATATCTCATAGCTTTGAGTGTATCGAGCCAAACGCCTTCAGGGTTGCTTTCGAGATAGTCGAGTATCTCTATTTGCTTGGTTGCATTCGCTCTACCTTCAAACTGTTTGGGGCTGCGATACCATTTGCTTAGCTCTATGCTTTTGACCAACGCGCCTTGCTTTGCAGAGGTTGTTCTAAGTGCTCCGGGCAGGGCGGTCGCGAAACAATCTCCAATAGGGTGACAATAATAGCTTGAGGCCCAGTTTAGCAGCTGCATCAAAACGCTTGGAAAAGTGGGTGATGGATCTAGAAGCGCCAAGGCGTTCTTGATTTTCCCCTCATGAGCCGAAGGGGTATTTTGTATTTTAGTGATAATGCCAACTAACTTTCTTGGCCCAAAGGGAACGAGAACCCTGCTCCCTTCCACAAGATATTCAGGGTTTATCTTATCAGGCGGCAGATAATCAAAGCAGCGAAATAAAGGGGTGGGGACTGCAACGGTGATGATCATGCAAGATACGAAGGAAATCTCTTAGAAGTAGGAGGCTAAATTCTAGTGCATTTCAAAAATGAAATAAACGATGCTTGCTTATTGTGTTTATTTTGTTAATATGCGCCGTCTTAAAAATTGGCAGTCACTCTGTCTTTTGTCTAAAAATTTGTTTTCAAGGCAAGTTTGAAGGTGTAAAGATAGATGGGAAGCCCCCTTTCGTGCGGTGCCTTAACGGCTCTTCTGGTTTTTTATAAGCTAAAAGAAGAGTGATAAGTGTAAGGTGGCGGCATAATTGAATTAGAGGTGTGCAATGAAAGAAGCTATTCATCCTGATTACCAGGAAATCGAAGCAAAATGTGGTTGTGGTAACGTTATTAAAACACGTTCTACGCTATGTAAAGATATTACTCTGGACGTATGTTCAGCATGTCACCCATTCTATACTGGTAAGCAGAAAGTAATGGATACAGGTGGTCGTATTGATAAGTTCAAGAAGCGTTTCGGCAGCCGTATCGGCGGCTAAGCTTTGTTTGGCGAGTTGCCAAAGAACTAAGATATTCCGAAAAAGAGCGCTTGTCGCTCTTTTTTCGTCTGGTTATTTGATGATTTCGGTCAAATGACAATAAAAAAGTTACGGCGTATTATCATTTGATAATTGTCCCTAGGGAATAAGTGATGTCATAATGTGCGCCGCGGACAGGCTTTAGGGCTTTAATGTCCCTGAAAGAACCTAAACGGAAAAACCAAAACGGTAGAATATAATGTCAGATTTCAAACAAGATGCTCTAGATTACCATGAGTTCCCGAAGCCAGGGAAAATCAGCGTAGAACTTTCTACTCCTGCTCAAACCTCTCGCGACCTTTCTTTGGCTTATAGCCCAGGTGTTGCAGAGCCAGTTAAGGAAATTGCTGCTGACCCGGAAAATGCATATAAGTACACTGCTAAAGGTAACTTGGTAGCGGTTATTACTGATGGTACTGCGATTCTTGGTCTGGGTGACTTAGGTCCTTTGGCTTCTAAGCCTGTAATGGAAGGTAAGTCTCTTCTTTTCAAACGTTTTGCTGGCGTTGATTCAATCGACATCGAAGTTGAATCTGAAAGCCCTCAAGCATTTATCGACACAGTGCGTCGTATTGCGATTACTTTTGGTGGCATTAACCTAGAAGACATTAAAGCACCTGAGTGTTTTGAAATCGAGCGTACGCTTAAAGAGCAGTGCAACATTCCAGTTTTCCACGATGACCAGCACGGTACTGCTATCGTAACGGTTGCAGGTGCATTGAACGCACTTGAAATTCAAGGCAAGAAAATTGAAGAAGCAAAAATGGCGGTACTAGGTGCCGGTGCTGCTGCAATTTCTTGTTCTAAGCTACTTACCCTTGCGGGTATGAAGCCAGAAAACATCTTCATGTGTGATCGTAAAGGTGTTATCCACTCTGGTCGTGATGATCTAAACCAGTACAAGGCAATGTTTGCAGTAGATACTGACAAGCGTACGTTTGACGATGCGCTAGACGGTGCTGATATCTTCTTGGGTCTATCTGGTCCTGATATGGTGACTGGTGAACAAATTAAGAAGATGGCTCCAAACCCAATCATCTTTGCATGTGCTAACCCGGTTCCAGAAATCATGCCTGAAGTGGTTGCAGAATCTCGTCCAGATGCTGTTATGGCAACAGGTCGTTCTGATTACCCTAACCAGGTAAACAACGTTCTTGGCTTCCCATTTATCTTCCGTGGTGCGTTGGATGTTCGTGCAACAGCTATCAATGAAGAGATGAAGCTGGCTGCTGCTAAAGCACTTGCTAATCTAGCAAAAGAGCCTGTAACTAAGGAAGTTCTAGACGCTTACGGTGTGGATTCAATGGAATTCGGTAAAGAGTACATCATTCCAAAAGCGACAGATTCCCGTTTGTTGGGTATTGTATCTACTGCGGTTGCTCAAGCAGCGATCGATACGGGTGCTGCGGAAGGTCCACTTCCTGCAAACTACCCACTTAAGTCTTTAGAAGATATCTAATGGCTTAACTCTTTAGAGCCAAAAGTTCTAAAGAAAACAAAAAAACCGGTGCTGGAAAGTACCGGTTTTTTTATGTCTCTATATTTTGTCTAGAGTAGAATGGGGTGGTGTCGTGAAGGCTCTTGCTAGTTAGAAGATATCTTCTGGAGCGATTTGAGGTTGTGTGCTTTCTTTGTGTTCAAATGCAGGTGGCAAGGTTCTAGGCTTTTTCGGTGCTAGCTCTTTTCTGAATATCTCGAACATGGCGTTGTCTGTGCCGGGCAGAGCTTGCTCGCCTGTTTCTTTGTTTATCCGAACGGTTACCAGGCCGTCAGGTTGGGGCAAGTTGGCGTTTGGTGTGCCTTCTAGAGCGACTGCCATAAAGTCATTCCATATTGGTAGCGCGGCGCGAGACCCGTATTCTCTCCTTCCTAGTGTTTGCGGCTTATCAAAACCAACCCAGACGCTAGTTTCTAGCTGAGTGTTGAAGCCGGAAAACCATGCATCCTTTTGGTCATTTGTTGTGCCAGTCTTGCCTGCCAGGTCTTTACGTTTTAGTTGTAGAGCCTTTCTGCCGGTACCTTTTGTGATAACGTCTTTTAGCATTGAGTGAAGAATATATATATCGCGTTCATCGGCGATGCGCGGGGCGTAGGTGATTTCCTCGTTAGTCTCTTTGTTGTCAATCTCTTCTGAGCTTTGTTGAGTGAGGCAGTTTTCACGGCATACGATGGGAGCCGTGTTTTTGAAAATTATGTTCCCCTCATTATCTTCGATATGAGATATCAGATGGGTATCAATTTTGTAGCCGCCGTTGGCTATCATTGCATATCCTCTGGCGATGCTGATAGGGGGGAGTCCGGCGCTGCCAAGCGCGAGAGACAAATCTCTGGGTAGGTCTTTTTTGTCAAAACCGAATTTCTCAATGGTGTTCAGTGTTTTTCGGACGCCAGTTTCTTTTAGGAGCCGAATAGATACCAGGTTGCGGGAATTATACAGTGCTTTTCGGATCCGGGTTGGGCCATAAAACTTACCGCTAGAGTTCTCGGGCCGCCATGCCGCTTCCAGATTGTCGTCCTCAAATACGATTGGGGCATCGTTGATAAGGCTTGCAGCGGTGGTCCCGTTTTCTATCGCTGCCAAATAAACAAAGGCTTTGAAGTTGGAACCTGGTTGTCGTTTGGCTTGTGTCGCGCGGTTGTAGTGGCTCATGGCAAAGTCATAGCCGCCAACCAGTGCCTTGATTGCTCCGTTGTCGGGGTTGATCGAAATAAGGGCGCCTTGTGCCTCCGGAAGTTGGCTTAGGTGGATGATTTCTGCCATTGCCGTTTCGCCGTCTTCATTGCTGGTTTCTGTGTTTGACGTGGTCACTTGAATCACGTCACCGGTTTGAAGTATGTCTTCCAGGCTTTTGATGGCAGGACCTCTTCGGTCAACGGTCTCGTATTTTCTTGCCCATTCGGCCTGCTCGCGTAGCAAGGTCTTTTCCTGGCCATCTTTGAGTGATAATTTGGCGCTATCTTGAGATACTTCTAATACCAGCGCTGCTTGGTGTTGACGTGGGGTTTTGATGGAGCGTAGTTCACTGATCGCGCTTTCGATTGCTTCTTCAGAGCTAATGTCCAAGGTTTTTATTGGGCCGCGGTAGCCGTGACGCTTGTCGTAGTCTTCCAAGCCTTTTTTGACCGCGCGTGAGGCTGCTTCTTGTAGTTTGCTGTCTACGGTTAGGAAGACACGCATGCCAGAAGTGTATGCATCAGAACCGTAGCGATTAATAACTTCTCTTCTCGCCATTTCAGCAACATAAGGAGCATAAAGTTCCGAGCTTCCGCCATGGTAGCTGGCTGTAATGAGAGAGGATTTTGCTTCAGCGTGTTGTTCTGAATCGATCATCTCCAAATCAAGCATCCTGTCCAGGATCCAGTTTCTTCTGATTTTAGCTCGTTTGGCATTGGCTAAGGGGTTGTACCGAGACGGTGCTTTAGGAAGGCCCGCGATCATCGCCATTTGTGCCAGGTTTAATTCATCAATAGGCTTTCCATAATAGACTTGTGCGGCTGCATGAACACCGTAGGCTCTATTACCTAAATAAATCTTGTTTAAATAAAGTTCTAGGATTTCTTGTTTGGAGAGAGATTGCTCAATCTGAATCGCTAAAAAAATTTCATTGAACTTTCGGATGAAGGTTTTTTCTCTGGAAAGAAAAAAGTTTTTGGCAACCTGCATGGTGATGGTACTGCCGCCAGTTTGAATTCTTCCTGTGGTAACTAACTGAGTGGCTGCGCGAGCCAGGCCTTTTATATCTATTCCGCGGTGCTCAAAAAAACGATTATCCTCGGCTGCGATAAAGGCATTAAGCAAATTTTGAGGCGAGTCACCAATATTTATTGGCTTTCTTCTCTTTTCGCCAAACTCGGCTATGCTTTTGCTATCAAGTGAGTAAATACGTAAGGGTGTTTGTAATTGGGTGTGCTTAAGTTGCTCGGCATCAGGAAGTGTTGGCGTCAAATAAAGGAAGAAAGAGGCCATTAAGAAAAAGGCACCAGATATCATTGCGGCCAAGGACCAAGCTGAAAAGCTCAAGAGTCTCACAAAACGAAACATGTTTTTCCTAGCAAGTTAGAAATATACAGCTATTATCTAAGAAATAGCTTTAATTTAAGAATTGTAGGATTATACGTCTTTTTAGAGTGTTATAAGTAAAAAAATGTACATTGAGGTGTGAATAATAGATTCATAAGTACATCTCAATCAAAGTAGCTGCCATTAATTTAATGGGTTTTCGCGTGTTTGGATTGTTTGGAAAGAAAAAAGATTCCTTGTTAGGAATCGATATCAGTTCTTCTTCAGTAAAATTATTGGAGTTGTCAAAGAATGGTGAAAAGTTCCGCGTAGAGAGTTACGCCGTGGAACCGCTACCTAGTAACTGCGTAGTAGAGAAGAATATTAATGACTCGGAGTTGGTTGGTGAAGTCATCGGAAAGGTGGTGACTCGCTCGCGTGCTAATAGTCGATTAGCTTCTGCTGCCGTTGCGGGTTCAGCTGTTATCACCAAAACCATACAAATGGCGGGTGGGCTTAACGAGTCTGAGCTGGAAAATATGATCGTTGTCGAGGCTGATCAATATATACCTTATCCTCTTGATGAAGTGGCTATCGACTTTGAAGTGCTTGGCGAGTCAGAGTCGGGCGCTGACCAGGTTGATATATTATTAGCTGCTTGTCGAAAAGAGAATGTTGAACTTCGGGAAGAAGCCCTGGAAATTGGTGGCTTAACATCGAAAGTTATCGATATCGAAGCTTACGCAATTGAACGATCCTTTGAACTTGTCGGTTCGCAAATTGGCGTTGAAGGTGAAGAGCAGACAGTCGCAATTGTCGATGTTGGCTCAACGATGACGACATTGAGCGTACTTGCCGATGGCAAAACGATCTATACAAGAGAGCAGTTATTTGGTGGTCGTCAACTGACAGAAGAAATTCAGCGACGTTATGGCTTATCTTTTGAAGAGGCCGGGCTAGCTAAAAAGCAAGGTGGCTTGCCAGATGACTACGAGCGTGAAGTCTTAGCTCCTTTCAAAGAGGCAGTCGTTCAACAAGTCGCCCGTTCATTACAGTTCTTCTTTTCCTCAAGCCAATATAATGAAGTCGATTATGTCGTGCTTGCTGGCGGTGTCGCGTCAATAAACGGACTTGTAGAGCTGGTTGAAGAGAAAACAGGGATCAAGACTATTGTGGCTAACCCTTTCGTTGATATGACCTTAAGCTCAAAGGTGAATGCGTCTGCGTTAAGCAATGATGCACCATCACTGATGATTGCTTGTGGTTTGGCTATGAGGAGTTTTGATTAATGCCTTCTATTAACCTTAGGCCGTGGCGAGAAGAACTCCGGGCCGAGAAGCAGCGGAATTTTATTACATCGTTGATCGCTGTCCTTGTTGTTGCTGTCGTGCTCGTGTTTTTGTGGCAAGACTATGTTAGCTCCGAAATTGAAACTCAAAAGTCTCGAAATAATTATTTAAGCTCTTCAATGGCTGAGCTGGATAAGAAAATTAAAGAGATCAAAGAGCTGAAAAAAGAAAAGAAAGAGCTTTTGGATAGAATGAAGGTCATTCAGGACTTACAGGGAACACGCCCGGTTATCGTTCGTGTGATGGATGAGTTGGTGAGAACACTTCCAGATGGCCTTTATTATGAAAGCCTTGAGCGAAAAGAGGATCTCATAGAGATTACGGGTTTGGCTGAATCTAATAACCGTATTTCAGGTTTGATGCGAAACTTTGAAACATCAGTCTGGTTTTCTAACCCTAATCTGAAAGACGTGAGTGCGATTAAAGGTGATGACGGGACTCTAAATAGTTTTGATCTTAGTGTTAAGCAGGTGACCCCTGAGTTAGCTGAAGATCAGGAATCAAGTGAAAAGGGGACTAAATAGTGGGTTTTTCTGAATCTATGGAAAGCCTGAAAGGCTTTGATCCCAATGATATAGACTTTAATAATGCAGGCTCATGGCCTACACCTGTTAAAGCAATTGTATTAGTTGTTGTCTTTTTAGCGCTGCTTATAGGCGGTTATTTCTTTCTGATTCAGGATCAATATACCGAATTTGATAGAGTCGCTGCAGAAGAAGCAAGCTTGAAGCAGCAGTATGAAAGTAGAGCTTATAAAGTAGCAAATCTTGAGGCTTTTCGCTTACAGATGGAAGATATGAAAAAGTCTTTCGGTGTACTTCTTAAGCAGTTGCCTGCAAAAACAGAGGTTCCGGGCCTACTTGAAGATATTACCAATACCGGGCTAGGAAGCGGTTTGGAAATTGAATCCATTCAGTTGAAGCCAGAGGTTTCCAAAGAGTTCTATGTTGAATTACCAATGGAAATCGTGGTTGCGGGTACTTATCACGACATCGCATCTTTTGTGAGTGGTGTTGCAAGCTTGCCACGAATCGTGACTTTGCATGATATGAATATTTCCAAGACGCAGAGTAAGTCTAAAGGAAATAGTCAGGGGCGCAGCAGTCATAAGCTGCAAATGACTGTGCAAGCGAAGACATATCGTTATGGTACTGAGGCAGACAGAGAAAAAAGTAGGCAATCTAAGAAGAAGAAAGGGAGGAGAAGATAATGAATAAAATTTTCTTGTCTCTCGTGCTCGTATCAAGTGTTCTATTGAGTGGTTGTGGTACGAGTAGTGGCTTTGGTGATTTAGATCGCTTTATGGCAGAGGCTGATGCCAAGCCGCGTGGAAAAATAGAGGCTTTGCCTGAAGTACAAGTATATAGAGCATTTACATACAGTGCTGCGAATAGACGTTCACCTTTTTTGCCGCCTGAAGATGTTGTGGTAAGCGTGGTAGAGATACAAAAAGATCAAAGTAACGTTAAGCCGGATTTTGATCGAGTTCCTGAGGTTCTGGAGTCATACTCTCTAGGGCAGTTAAAAATGGTTGGTACGCTTCAGCGAAATGAACAAGATATTTTGTGGGCGCTGATTGCTGATGAGTTGCAGAGCGTACATATGGCCAAGGTTGGGCAGTATATGGGTAAAAACCATGGCCGAATTGTAGATGTAAGAGTTGGTCAGATTGATTTGATTGAAATTGTTCCCAACGGATATGGCGGCTGGCTTGAAAGGCCGCGAACCATCTCGCTGGACGATCAGTAATTAAGGGGGCTTGGGAATAATGAATGATATATCAAATAGAGCAAACATGTTTAAGTCAAAAGTAAGTAGAATATTAAGGTTTACAGAAATGGTCCTTCAGACGCGTAAATTAATAACCCTGATTGGAGTTTGCTTCTTTGCAGTAATGAATGCAAATGCCGCTAACCTTAACGATGTTAGCTTCGCTTCTCTGCCTGGAGATCGAGTTGAAATTTCCTTGATTTTTGATGAAACGCCGCCGGAAGTGAATGGCTATACGATTGAAAAACCAGCAAGAATAGCGCTCGATTTACCGGGCGCTAGCAGTAAGCTGGCAGAGAAATACCATAATCTTGGTATGGGAAATGCGAAACGCATGACTGTAATCGGCACCAAGGACCGAACCCGTGTAATTCTTGATTTAGTTGACTTAGTGCCCTATAGCACGCGAACGAGTGGAAATACGCTGTTTGTATTGGTGGGCTCAGAGGGTGCTGGTGAAGCATACCAAGCTGTCGCGTCATCGCCAGAAGCAATGCCAGCAGCGAATACGTTTTCTAGGAAAGTTGCTGCGGATAGAAATGGCATAACCAATATTGACTTTCAGCGTGGTGAAAAGGGCGATGGCCAGATAGTCGTTAGCTTTGCTTCGCCTGACGTAGATATTGATATGTCAGAAGTGGGTGGCCATATTCAGTTACGCATGCCAAAGGTTGACTTACCTATGGGGCTTCGACAGCGTCTAGATGTTGTCGACTTTGCAACACCTGTTCGTCGTATTGATTCAGATATCGTTGATGGTGATGCCTTAATTAGAATTAAAGCTTCTGGTCATTATGATTACCTGGCTTACCAGGCTGATAATAAATTTACCGTGAGTGTTGAAGCGCTAACAGAAGAAGAAGTCGATCAGCGTAAAAAGGATAAGTTTCCGTTTACTGGTGAAAAGCTATCTTTGAACTTCCAGAATATTGAAGTGCGAGCTGTTCTTCAGTTAATTGCTGACTTTACCAGCCTTAACTTGGTTGCAAGTGATACCGTGGGTGGAAGTATTACCCTTCGTTTACAGAATGTACCTTGGGATCAGGCTCTAGAGCTGATTCTAAAAACAAAAGGATTAGATAAGCGAACGGTGGGTAATGTACTGCTTGTCGCTCCAGCCGAAGAAATAGCGGCGCGTGAAAAGCTTGAATTGGAAGCTAACCGACAGGTTGCAGCATTAGCGCCGGTACGTTTGGAGATCGTTCAGATTAACTATGCAAAAGCGGCAGATATTGTGGAGCTATTGCGCCAGGACAGTGAGCTGATTTCAGAGCGAGGCTTTATTTCATCTGATGAACGAACGAATACTATAAGTGTGAGAGAGACATCAGAGAAGCAGGAGCAGATTCGTAAATTGATATCTACCTGGGATATTCCGGTTCGTCAGGTATTGATTGAGGCTAGAATTGTAAGAGCTCGTTCGAATATAGCTGAAGAAATGGGTATTCAGTGGGGCGGTGGCGGTTTAGATCGTAGCGGAGATAACTTGTTCCGTATAGGTGGATCGTCTGGGACGCTTAGTGAACTGACAGATATAGCGAACGGAAATAGTAACAGTATTTCATTTCCAGGTGCTTTGGCTGTTGATTTAGGTGTAACCAGATCGAACAGCTCTTCCTTAGCGATTGGTTTTGGTGGTGATAACTATCTAATTGATATGGAATTATCTGCTTTCGAATCTGATGGAAAGGGTGAGATCGTTGCCCAGCCGAAAATTGTAACGGCTGATCGTCAAACCGCGACAATTAAATCGGGTGAGGAAATTCCTTATCAGGAAGCTTCGTCTTCTGGTGCAACCTCAGTTTCCTTTAAAGAGGCCGTGCTATCTTTAGAAGTGACGCCTCAAATTACGCCAGACGATCAGGTCATTATGGATCTTAAGATCAATCAGGATAACCGTGGCGAAGTGACCGCAGGTATTCCAAGTATTGAAACAAATGAGGTACTAACTCAAGTACTTGTTGGTAATGGTGAAACGGTTGTCTTGGGTGGTATTTTTCAGTCTGAACGATCTACAACTGTTACTAAAACGCCTTTCTTAGGTGACATCCCATACTTAGGTGCTTTATTTACCAAGACTGAAGAGATAGATGAGCGTGCTGAATTACTTATCTTTATCACGCCTAAGCTATTAAAAAATGGTGTGATTGACCAGCAAATATAGGACAATATGTCTTATTGAGCTTAGGTAAAAGGCTGCAGATTGCGGCCTTTTTTCTTTTTAAAATAAACAGGTTAATCTTTACTGACATATTGATTGGCCGGCATAAGATCGAAATATGAGTATAGCTAAACCGTTGATTGTTTTTGTGGGCCCAATGGGGGCAGGAAAAACAACCATAGGAAAAATTTTAGCCAAAGAGCTGAACTTTGACTTTTATGATTCCGATAAAGAGATAGAGCGGCGAACCGGGGCAAACATTCCGTGGATTTTTGATGTCGAGGGCGAAGCAGGCTTCCGGGATAGAGAGAGCCAGGCAATAAAAGATTTGTCAGCACTTAAAAACGTCGTCTTGGCAACAGGTGGTGGTGCGATGATGCGCCCCGAGAACAGAGAGTGTGTGAACAACACTGCTTTTGTAGTGTATTTGAATACCTCAGTCGAGCAGCAGTACAAAAGAACTCACAAAGATAAGAATCGACCTTTGTTGCAGGGAGACAAAGATGCTCGTCAGGTCTTGAGTGATTTGTATGCGACCAGAGATCCAATTTATCGAGAAGTTGCTGACTATGTAATTGATACAGACAAAAAGTCTATGAAAGGTATTGTTAAAGATATAATCAGCGCGATAGAAAAAGAGTGAATAAATGATTGAGTTAAAAGTAGATTTGGGTGAGCGTGATTACCCAATTTTTATTGGCGAAGGCTTATTGAGTAATCCATCTCTCTATCAGCCCTACATTGCCGGAAAAAAAGTAATGCTGGTGACAAATGAGACAGTCGGGCCTTTGTATGAGCAGCAAGTTAGACAGGCATTGTCTGGCTATGAGGTTGATAGCGTGGTCTTGCCTGACGGAGAGCAATATAAGAATTGGCAAACCTTAAACCTGATTTTTGATGCGCTACTAGAGAAGGCTCATTCCAGGAAGACGACTATCGTTGCGCTGGGGGGTGGTGTAATTGGAGATATGGCAGGTTTTGCTGCATCAGCTTATCAGCGTGGCGTAGATTTTATTCAGGTGCCCACGACGCTTCTTTCGCAAGTAGATTCATCTGTAGGTGGAAAAACTGCAATCAACCATCCTTTAGGTAAAAACATGATAGGTGCTTTTTACCAGCCTAAAGCCGTTATCATTGATATTTTGACCTTGCAAACTCTGGCTTCAAAGGAAGTTTCAGCGGGCCTGGCGGAGGTGATCAAATATGGTTTGATCCGTAAGCCAGAGTTCTTTGACTGGTTGGAGGCTAATGTTGAGGCCTTAAGGTCCTTGGACTCTGATGCTTTAACCTACGCGATTAAAGAATCTTGTTCTTGTAAAGCGGAAGTTGTTGAACTAGATGAGAAAGAGGGTGGGCTTAGAGCAATATTAAATCTAGGGCACACATTTGGCCATGCGATTGAGACTTATGAAGGTTATGGCTCTTGGCTTCATGGTGAGGCGGTTGCAGCGGGAACAGTTATGGCAGCAGAATTGTCGAGAATGGAAGGCTGGATTAGTGATGAAGATGTTTCTCGAATTTCAAATATATTGCTTGCTGCTAACTTGCCAATTGAAGGGCCGGAAGGCATGTTGGCTTCAGAATATGAACGACTAATGTCTGTGGACAAAAAGGTAATGGATGGAACGCTCCGTCTTGTGCTTTTGAAGTCGATTGGTGAAGCTGTTGTGACAGCAGACTTTGGCGCTGATTCTCTGGCAAATGTTTTGGGTGGCAAAGCTTAATTAGAAGCAATTACTTGGTTCGATTAATTTTGTAGGTGAGTCGATAAGTCTGATATGAGTGTGACAAAAAATAATAATGTTTTGAGTGAGCAGCTCATTTCGCACTTTAACTTGAAAGAAAACCCATTCGATGAGCGAATGCTAGTATTTTTTGAGGGGGCGCAGCGTCAGCATAATTTAGAAACACTGCGCCATATGTCGACCTTTGGCGATATGGTTCTCTTGCTTACTGGCGAAAAAGGTGCTGGCAAAACCACTCTACTTAATAAATTTGCAAAATCTTCAGCTGGCGAGCTGAGTATCTACGTTACAGATGCTCAGGAGCTTGCTAATAAGGAAAAGTCGAAATCTGTTATACATGACTTTGGCGAGCTTGTTGGTTTAGATTCGATAGTTGGTGAAACTACGCGTCAATCATTTTCCCGTTTATTGCAGTATTTGGAAGATGAGTTCAAGAAAGATGGTGTGAGAAAGGTTCTGGTTTTTGATAACGCAGACCTATTATCAAAAAAAGAGCTTCAATTTTACTTTTCATATTTCAGTCAGTTGCCTAAAGAAAGCGGAGTGGTAGCAATTTTTTCGGGTTTGCCAAGCTTGCTGCAGCTTGCTCGTTTGAGTCACATAGAAGGTGATGACGAGTGGTTGCATCAAATGCAGCTTAAGCCTTTAGGTGCTTCAGATATGCTGGAATATCTCCAGTTGAGATTGGAGTATGCTGGCTATACCGGCTTGTTAGAGCTGTCAGAAAGTCAGGTGCAACATTTAATTGATATGGGGAAAGGTTTGCCTGGTCGGGTGAATCGTTTGTTCAGTAGTGTCGTGTTAGAACCGGGGGCATTAAAGCTACCGGTTAAGAGCCGTAAAGGAGTGCCGAAGCAGGTTTTTTGGGGTGTTGCCGTTCTGCTTTGCTTCTCATTTTTACTCGTGTCTTATCAATATGGCTTGTTTACTGAAGGAGATAGCGAAGCAGTCGCGCACGAGCAGCCGGAGCAAGAGAATAACTCTGATGAAAATAAAGTGTCTCTCGTAGAGCAACAGAGAGAAGCAAGGTTAAGAATGCTTGATCAGGCCCTGTCAGAGAGTTTGGCTAAAGCTTCAGAAAGCAATATAGATAGTTTGGATAAAGGTCGTCAGGGTAGTGGCGAGATTAAAAAAGGTTCGCTCAATAAGCCTGAAATGTCGGCGTCTCGATCAATTCCAGAGAGCGCTGGTGTTAAAGAGCTTGTTGAGCCCGACAAGGTACAAGATGGCACTCTAGCAGATAAAGAAGTTAGCGTTCCAGAATCGGATCAACTAGTTAGCGATACTTTGCAGATAGAGAAAATCGCTAAAAATGTACAGGAAAAAATTATTCCTGCCGCAGAGAGCAGCCGTGAAATACTTAAGCCGTTCTTTAAGGGGAAAGCATGGGTTGCATCCCAAAACTCAAGTGGTTATTCAGCTCAAATTTTAGGTAGCTATAACGAGAAAACAGCGATAGACTTCGCAAAGCGCGTAAGTAAAAGTGCTCAGCCGATATACTATCTTGAAACGCTGCATCGCGGTAAACCCTGGTTTGTTGTTTTTTATGGTGTTTATCCTGATAAGGCTTCCGCCAATGCTGCGCTCAAGGTGGCACCTAAAATTATTACTTCTCAACAGCCTTGGTTGAGGAGTTATGCTGGAATTCTCAAGTCTTATCCGAGGCAATAACTAAATTAGTTTTTTGAAGCTATCTATTTGAAATATAAGGATAGTTTATGCTTTTCTACGAGTTTTTTCTGCTTATACGCCTTCTTTAAGTTTGTACTGAATAAGCACGATGTGTAAAATGTCCAACCCCAATTTTCATAGTCATATGGTTTTGTTAGTTTTGTTAGTTCTAACTGTATGATTTTAAATGATATTTTGTAGAGAGAATGTTATGGCAGCAGGTTTGTTTCGCCCGGAAGAGTTTAGAGATAACTGTGGATTTGGTTTGATTGCCCAGATGGAAGGGCAGGCAAGTCACGATCTACTATTGACGGCGATAGAATCACTTACATGTATGACTCACCGCGGTGGTATCGCAGCAGATGGTAAAACTGGCGATGGCTGTGGGTTGTTGATTCAGAAACCTGATACGTTCTTCAGGCAGGTGGTTAAGGAGCAGTTTAGCGCCGATCTGAATGAGATTTACGGCGTAGGAATGGTTTTCCTTTCACAGGACCCTACGAAAGCGCAGCAAGCTAAAACAACGATGAGTGCAGAGCTTGAAGCACAAGGTCTTACCGTTGTTGGTTGGCGCTTGGTTCCGACTAATAACGATTGCTTGGGTCGTATGGCTCTGGATTGCTTGCCACAGATTGAGCAGGTCTTTGTTCAGGCTGACGGGCTTAGTGAGCGTGAACTGTCTCTTAAGCTTTTTGTTGCGCGCCGTAAGACTGAAATGGCTTTGGCGTCTGATGAAGAATTCTACGTTTGTAGTTTGTCAGAAAAAGTCGTGTCTTATAAAGGGCTGATGATGCCGGTTGACCTGCCGAATTTTTATTTGGATCTGGGTAATCCAGATGTTGAGACAAGCATTTGTGTTTTTCATCAGCGTTTCTCCACTAATACTATGCCAAAGTGGCCACTAGCCCAGCCATTTAGATGTATTGCTCACAACGGTGAAATTAATACGATTGAAGGCAATAGAAACTGGTCTACAGCGAGAACAAGCAAGTTTGCTACAGACGAACTGCCTGAGCTGGGAGAATTATCTCCTTTGGTGAATCGTACTGGTTCAGATTCTTCCAGTATGGATAATATGCTTGAGGTACTTCTGGCAGGTGGTGTAGACCTATTCCGTGCCGTTCGTATGATGATTCCACCTGCATGGCAGAACGTTGACACCATGGATAGCGAACTACGTGCTTTCTATGAATATAACAGTATGCATATGGAACCATGGGATGGACCGGCTGGTCTGGTTCTAACTGACGGCCGTTACGCCGTCTGTTTACTGGATAGAAACGGTTTGCGCCCAAGTCGTTGGGTTATCACTAAGAATGGTTACATTACAGTTGCATCCGAAATTGGAACTTATGGCTATAAGCCGGAAGATGTTGTTGCTAAGGGTCGAATTGGTCCTGGACAGATTCTAGCGGTTGATACTGAAACGGGTGAAGTGCTACATACTGATGATATCGATAGCCGCCTTAAGTCTGCTCACCCTTATAAAAAGTGGCTAAAAGAAAACGCGGTTCGTATTGAGGCAACGCTAGACAAAGATCATGAAGCGTTCCAAGCAATGGATGCTGATACCCTAAAGACGCACATGAAGATGTTCCAGGTGACTTTCGAGGAACGAGATCAGGTATTGCGTCCATTAGCTGAGGCGGGCCAGGAAGCAGTAGGTTCGATGGGTGATGATACGCCAATGGCAGTATTGTCGACTCGTGTTCGTTCAGTTTCAGACTACTTTAGACAGAAGTTTGCTCAGGTGACTAACCCACCGATTGATCCATTGCGTGAAGCGATTGTTATGTCTCTGGAAACCTGTGTGGGTGTAGAGCAGAACGTATTTGAAGAAACGCCTGAGCATGCGAAGCGAATTATTTTGGCTACGCCGGTACTGACACCTGCGAAGTTTAGCTGCTTTAGCTCGGATAAAGATGGTTTTGAACATGCCTTGATTAGCCTTCAGTACAAAGAAGAGACTGGCTTAAGGCAAGCAATTGTTGATGTGTGCCAGCAAGCAGAAGAAGCTGTTAGACAAGGCAAGGTTGTGCTTGTTTTGTCGGATAAAGATATCGAACCTGGCTTATTACCACTAAATGCCTTTATGGCAACGGGTGCAGTGCATCACCACTTGGTTGAGAAGGGCTTACGTTGCGACTCGAATATTATTGTGGAGTCTGGTTTTGCCCGTGACCCTCATCACTTCGCGGTGTTGTTTGGTTTTGGTGCTACGGCAGTCTTCCCTTACTTGGCTTATCAGGTTATGAGTGACCTGATCAGTACGGGTGAGATGCTGATGGACCCAATCGAGGCGAAAAATAATTATCGTCGCGGTATTGGTAAGGGCTTGTTGAAGATCTTATCGAAGATGGGTATTTCTACAATTGCTTCTTACCGTGGCGCTCAATTGTTTGAAGCAGTAGGTCTTGCAGACGATGTTGTTGACCTATGCTTTAAAGGTGTCGCAAGTAGAATTCAGGGTGCTGATTTTGAAGACCTGCAATCAGAGCAAGCACTGTTGGCTAAAGAAGCTTTCAAGGCGCGTAAATCGATCCAGCCAGGTGGTTTACTGAAGTTTGTTCACGGTCAGGAATATCACGCCTTTAACCCGGATGTTGTCAATACAATTCAGCAAGCAGTTGAGTCGGGCGATTACTCTGTTTACCAGAAGTACGCAACCTTGGTAAATGAACGTCCAGCGTCATCCTTAAGGGATTTGTTTGCTTTAAGTGATTCTGCTAAAGAGATTCCTTTAGACGAAGTAGAGCCGGTAGAGAATATCTTCCCTCGTTTTGACTCGGCAGCAATGTCTTTGGGAGCTTTGTCTCCTGAAGCACATGAAGCACTTGCTGTTGCAATGAACCGTCTAGGTGGCCGCTCTAACTCTGGCGAGGGTGGTGAAGATGCAGCGAGATTTGGTACGGAAAAACGTTCCAAGATCAAGCAGATCGCATCAGGCCGATTTGGTGTAACGCCACACTACTTGCGTAATGCTGATGTCTTGCAGATCAAAGTTGCCCAAGGTGCGAAGCCCGGTGAAGGTGGTCAGTTACCAGGTGGTAAGGTAAATAACCTGATTGCGACATTAAGATATTCGGTGCCAGGTGTGACCTTGATTTCACCGCCACCGCATCACGATATTTATTCTATCGAAGACTTGGCGCAGCTAATCTTTGATTTGAAGCAAGTTAATCCAAAGGCATTGGTTTCTGTGAAACTGGTATCTGAACCGGGTGTTGGTACTATCGCCGCAGGTGTTGCCAAGGCTTATGCTGATTTGATTACAGTTTCCGGTTATGACGGTGGCACGGCTGCAAGTCCGCTAACCTCTATCCGATATGCGGGTTCTCCTTGGGAGCTTGGTTTGAGCGAGGCTCACCAGACTCTGCGCGGCAATGACTTGCGTGGCAGCGTCCGTCTGCAAACCGATGGCGGTTTAAAGACAGGTCTGGATGTTGTTAAAGCGGCGATACTGGGTGCCGAGAGTTTTGGTTTCGGTACCACGCCTATGGTTGCTTTGGGTTGTCGTTATTTGAGAATTTGTCATTTGAACAACTGTGCGACGGGTGTTGCGACTCAGAACGAATTACTTCGTGATGAGTACTTCAACGGTACCGTAGAAATGGTAATGAACTTCTTCCGCTTTGTTGCGAAAGAAGCGCGTGAGTGGATGGCTAAGCTAGGTGTTCGTAGTTTGGAAGAGCTGGTTGGTCGTACAGATTTGTTAGACATTTTGTCAGGTACTACTGATAAGCAGAACAAGCTTGACCTATCGCCGATTCTTTCGACTGAGGGAATACCTGAAGATAAACCGCATACCTGTAAGGTAGAGCGTAATGCTCCGTTTGACCAAGCCTTGTTGGCCGAAAAAATGGTTGAGGACTTAGTTCCAACAATTGAATCCAAGTCGGGTGGTACCTTCGATTACGAAGTGACTAACTGTGATCGTTCGGTTGGTGCACGAATCTCTGGCGAAATCGCAGAGCGTCATGGTAATCAAGGTATGGTGAGTGCGCCAATCAACTTGAATTTGACGGGTACAGCTGGTCAGAGCTTTGGTGTTTGGAATGCTGGTGGTTTGAATATGAACCTTGAAGGCGATGCAAACGACTATGTTGGTAAAGGTATGACTGGTGGTAAACTAACCATTCGACCCCCTCAAGGTAGTGAGTTCAAAACCCAGGAAACATCCATTGTTGGTAATACTTGTCTTTACGGCGCTACTGGCGGTAAGTTGTTTGCAGCGGGTACGGCTGGTGAGCGTTTTGGAGTTCGAAACTCTGGCGCTTCAGCGGTTGTTGAAGGCGCAGGTGATCACTGCTGTGAATATATGACTGGCGGTTTGATTACTGTTCTAGGTCAAACAGGTTATAACTTTGGTGCTGGTATGACAGGTGGTTTTGCCTATGTGCTAGACCAGGAAAATACGTTTGTAGATAAATACAATCATGAGTTGGTAGAAATTCAAAGAGTTTCAACTGAACAAATGGAGCCTTATCGCAATCATTTGCGAGGCGTTATTAAGGAGCATGTTGCTGAGACATCTAGTAAGTGGGGGCAAGAGATCCTTGAGCACTTCGATGACTTCATTGCTAAGTTCTGGTTAGTTAAGCCGAAGGCGGCTAGCTTGGATAACTTGCTTAACAACATGCGTTCTCGCCCTGAGTAGTGTTTCGAATTATCGAATACTCTCATTGCGAATAAGGTTTAGAGGTTAGAATATGGCAAAGCGTTTAAATAACAACTTTCAGTTTGTTGATGTGGGTCGAGTTGACCCAAAGAAAATTCCAATGGAAGGTCGTACCGAAGATTTTGGTGAGATCTATCAGTCATTTGATCAGAATGACGCGACTGAACAGGCTCATCGATGTCTTGAGTGTGGTAACCCTTACTGTGAGTGGAAGTGCCCGGTACATAACTATATCCCGAACTGGCTAAAGCTGGTTTCAGAAGGGAATATTCTTGAAGCGGCTGAACTGTGTCACCAGACAAACTCTTTGCCTGAAGTGTGTGGTCGTGTTTGTCCTCAAGATCGATTGTGTGAAGGTGCTTGTACTCTTAATGCAGGTTTTGGTGCGGTGACTATTGGCTCGGCGGAGAAGTATATTACTGATACGGCTTTCGCTATGGGTTGGCGCCCGGATATGTCCAATGTTGTTAAAACAGACAAGAAGGTTGCCGTGATTGGCGCGGGCCCTGCCGGTTTGGCTTGTGCAGATATCCTGGTTCGTAACGGTGTTAAGCCTGTTGTTTTTGATCTTAATCCTGAGATTGGTGGTTTGCTTACCTTTGGTATTCCAGAGTTCAAGCTAGAAAAGGATGTCATGTCGCGTCGTCGAGAAATCTTCACCGATATGGGCGTTGAATTTCGCTTGAATACCGAAATTGGTAAAGATATCAGTATTGATGACTTGTTAAATGACTATGACGCAGTATTTATGGGTATGGGAACATACAAGTACATGAAAGGTGGCTTCCCAGGTGAAGACTTGCCAGGCGTTCATGATGCATTGCCATTTTTGATCTCAAACGTTAATCGTCGTTTGGGTTTTGAAAAAGATGAAGCTGACTTCATTAACATGGCAGGTAAGAAGGTGGTTGTTCTGGGTGGTGGTGATACTGCGATGGACTGTAACCGAACCTCTATTCGTCAACAGGCAGATAGTGTAGTTTGTGCTTACCGTCGTGACGAAGAGAATATGCCTGGCTCACGCAAAGAAGTTCAGAATGCCAAGGAAGAAGGTGTAGGCTTTATGTTTAATCGTCAACCAGTGGCGATTGTAGGTGATGATAAAGTTGAAGGTGTGAAGGTTGTTAAAACACAGCTGGGTGCCGCTGATGAAAATGGTCGTCGTCGCCCGGAAGTTATCGAAGGTAGTGAAGAAATCCTGCCTGCTGATGCAGTATTGATTGCGTTTGGTTTCCAGCCTAGCCCACCAGAATGGCTGTCCGATGTGAAGGTAGATGTTAATAGCTGGGGCGGTGTTGTCGCGCCAGAGAAGGGTGAGTACCCTTATCAGACGAGTAACCCGAAGATTTTCGCCGGTGGTGATATGGTTCGTGGTTCTGACTTGGTGGTTACCGCCATTGCGGAAGGCCGCCAGGCAGCTGAAGGCATCATGGACTACCTGGATATATAGTCTGCACGTGATGAGTATCAATGACTAAATCCAAGGCACGGTTGATAATACTGTGCCTTTTTTGTATCTGGACAACATTGCCAGACATTTCTTGATTATTAATATTGAAGAGACAGTGAATGACAGAGCTAAAGAATGATCGATTTCTGAGAGCGCTAGAGCGTAAGCCGGTTGATGTGACGCCTGTATGGATGATGCGTCAAGCTGGGCGTTATCTGCCAGAGTATAAAGCGACCAGAGCGCAAGCCGGTGACTTTATGAGTCTGTGTAAGAATAAAGAACTAGCATGCGAGGTCACAATTCAGCCTCTTGAGCGCTACAAGCTCGACGCTGCAATTCTGTTTTCTGATATCTTGACGATTCCGGACGCAATGGGTTTGGGTCTTTATTTCGAAACGGGTGAGGGGCCTCGTTTCAAGAAGATTGTTCGAACAGCAGAGGATGTCGAGAAACTACCTATAGTTGATACCTCTAAAGACTTGACTTACGTAACGGATGCAGTGAGCACCATACGTAAAGAGTTGAATGGACGTGTTCCGTTGATTGGTTTCTCTGGGAGTCCTTGGACTTTAGCCACTTATATGGTTGAGGGTGGAAGCTCTAAAGATTTTCGCCATATCAAAGCGATGATGTATTCTCAGCCAGAAATTATGCATCAGTTATTGGATAAAATTGCCTTGTCTGTGATTGATTATCTGAATGCTCAAATAAAAGCGGGTGCGCAAGCGGTTCAGATCTTCGATACCTGGGGTGGAAACCTGAGTGATCATGCATATCAACAGTTCTCTTTGGCTTATATGAAGAAAATTGTAGCTGGCTTAATTCGGGAATACGATGGTCGAAAAGTCCCCGTGATTCTATTTACCAAAGGAGGCGGTTTATGGTTGCCTTCTATGGCTGATACCGGCGCTGATGCACTTGGTCTTGACTGGACGATGGATATCGGTAAAGCGCGTGCCTTGGTAGGTGATAAAGTTGCTTTGCAGGGGAATATGGATCCGTCGGTGCTATATGCTTCAGAAAAAGGTATTAGGGATGAGGTGGCTAGAATTTTGGCATCTTATGGTCCAGGTGAAGGCCATGTATTCAATCTGGGGCATGGTATTCATCAATTTGTTGATCCAGCACATGCAGGCTACTTTGTTGATGCGGTTCATGAACTGAGTGCTCAGTATCACGCTTAAGATCGTTATCTAATGCATAGAATTAAGGGTGCAACGTGGCACCCTTTCTTTTTCTAGCACAAAATGCCATGTAATTCCCACACGTGTCACATTTGCAGCAGGCTCTTATTTAACCTGTGCGACTCTTTTAATACAATCGATAGATAACCCTTAAGGTCTCCCAAGGAACTGTAATGAGGCATCTCTCTCTCTATTTTGCTAAGGCAATTTCAATTTGTATCTGCGCTACAATGATCGTGGCTTGCGATAATTTAGAAAATATAGCCTTTTTCAAAAGTGTTGGGGATCCTGACATATATCAAAGTGATGCCGAAACTAATATCGATAACAAAACCATCGATATCGAAGTCGACATGTCCGAAGATTTATCTCTTAAAGTGCTTCAAGCGACTCTTTTAGCTTACTTGGATTCGCCATTGTATCGATATTTAGATGCATCAGACTTTCCAGAAGATCTAAGTTTGATATGCGGAAATTATGTTAAAGATGTATTTGAGGACCCCATTAGTTGGGACAGTTCTAGGGAGCCGGGTCAGGCTTATAGCGAAGGTGATACAGTAGAGCTGGTCTTTGACAATTGTCAGTTGAGTACAGGGCAAGAAGTGTCTGGTGCTTTATCGATGGAATATAGTGATATGGGTGGGGTAAATGACACCTTCATGCCGGTTTCAACTGATTACTGTGTTGATAGGCTTAATATCCTAAACGAAGGCCCTGATTACGACACATTATATGTAGCAGGCCATGAAGTAAGATTTTTCCCCTTTGGTGATGACACGATAGTCCGAGTTTATGAGCACAGCTACGATAGCGATACGGGTGAGCGAATATCTACCCTAAGGGCATCTTATGAAGTTGCCAAAAATAGGCCAACCTTGATTATCAATGAGCGTTTAGGTGTCGATGCTGGTGCTTTAGCATCGTTGGACGGAGATGAAATTTATCATGTTTTTGAAGGTGAACAGGAACTAGAGCGCTGCCAGTACTATCGTCGGCATTTAGATGTAAGTGTCAATGAGTTTGCAGTTAAAGATGGCGAAATTACCACGACTATAGATGGAGAAATTGAGTTATCAAATATTTCAGAAGATCTCGAAACTGAGTCATTTAACATTGTCGATAGCGATTTTTCTTTGTCCGTACAGCAGAATGCTTCACTGAATGAGTTTTCATTAACTGACTTTGATGCTGAAAAGGTTGAGAATTTGTCACGAGGCACCTATGTGATTGGTTTTTCAGGAGTCTTGGAGTCCGATTCGATTGGCGGAACAGTTGAAGTTGATGCAATGGACTCTTTTAGCAAGCTGAATGGCACGATAGGCGAATATCCAACTGATGGCATATTTAAGGTATTAGGACAGGGTTTGGAGCGAGTGACCCTGACGTCAAACCCTAGTGCACTGGTGATCGGTGTTGATTATGATGGTGATGATTCTCGTGTTGGAGCCAGTTTCCCAGATGAAACGTTTACAACGACCTGGGAGCAACTTCTGGAAGGTGACTTCCAGCGAGATGACTTTATTCCAGCAGAGTAGAAAGTTCCTTTCATACTGCTCAATATATCATTGATGGCCTTCTGGCTTCATATACTTAATTCCTCGATTAGCTCTATAATATTCCTCCTGTAGAGCGAGCATATCTATTTGCACGCATAATTATCAGATCTCATAGCAATAGGCTTAGCATGGCAAAGAGCAAAACCGCATTCGTCTGCACTGAGTGCGGGTCAGATTTATCTAAATGGCAAGGCCAGTGTCCGGATTGTGGCCAATGGAATACTATTCAGGAAATAAAGCTAGCAAAGCAAAGTAAGAGCAGCAGTACCTCGTTGGGTTATGCGGGCGCCAAGTCCGAGATTAAGGCTTTGGGGTCAATTGACCTCGAAGATCAACCCAGATTCAGTAGCGGTATAGGTGAGTTTGATCGGGTGCTGGGGGGAGGTTTAGTTCCCGGTTCTGCTATATTGGTTGGAGGTCATCCGGGTGCCGGGAAAAGTACTTTGCTACTCCAGACGATGTGTCATCTTTCTTCAAGCAGGGACGGCTTATATATTACTGGTGAAGAGTCTTTACAACAGGTTGCACTGCGAGCAAAGCGCCTCGGTCTCAAAGCTGATGTGCTGAATATGTTCTCTGAAACCCGGATCGAATCAATAGAAGAAGTGGTTCAAGTCCATAAGCCAAAAGTGCTGGTTGTTGACAGTATTCAGGTAATGCACACAGAAGCGATAGAGTCGGCTCCAGGTAGCGTTTCGCAAGTAAGAGAATGTGCTGCCAGGTTGACCCGTCTTGCCAAACAGACTGGCATGGTGCTATTTCTGGTTGGTCATGTGACCAAAGAGGGAGCGATTGCCGGGCCTAAGGTTTTGGAGCATATGATTGACTGCTCGATAATGCTCGAAGGCTCCAGTGACACTCGTTATCGCACTTTGCGAGGAATCAAAAATCGTTTTGGTGCAGTGAATGAGTTAGGTGTCTTTGCTATGCTCGAAAAAGGCTTGGTTGAAGTGAAGAACCCGAGTGCAATATTCCTAAGCCGTGGCGAAGAGATAATGCCAGGTAGTGTCGTGACGATACTCTGGGAAGGTACGCGCCCGTTGCTAGTAGAATTACAGGCTTTGGTTGATGAGAGCCAAGGCAACTACCCTAAGCGAGTCGCCTTGGGTATGGATCAGAACCGTTTATCAATGTTGCTGGCCGTGATGCATCGACATGGTGGGATCCATTGTGGCGACCAGGATGTATTTGTGAATCTGGTAGGTGGTGTAAAGACACTGGAAACGAGTACCGATTTAGCGACTTTGGCAGCGATTGTTTCTAGCTTGAAAGGGGTGTCACTTTCTGAAGATATGGTGATCTTTGGAGAGGTCGGTTTGTCGGGAGAAATACGTCCAGTCCCTAGTGGTCAGGAACGAATTCAGGAAGCGCTGAAGCATGGCTTTAAAAGAGCGATTGTTCCCTATGGAAACAAACCGAGAAACGATATTGCAGGGATGGAAGTTATGCTAGTGAAGAAGTTACCTGATTTGTTGAATGCTCTGTTTTAACATGCTTTGGTTTAGCTTATTAGATTAGTCTTCGAGCGTACTTTCTAAATGACAGGCAAATATGTCTGGCGCCATGGGTCTACCAAACAGATAGCCTTGTGCATAGTCACAGTTTAGATCTTTGAGCAGCTTGTATTGCTCCTGATTCTCGACCCCTTCAGCGACGACCTTAAGGTTTAAGCTGTGAGCCATAGAAATCGCCGCATTAATTAGTTCTTTGTCGGCTTGGTCTTCGACTAAGTCGTTGACGAAGCTACGGTCGACTTTAAGCATGTCAAAAGGATAGTTCCTGAGATAGCTTAGTGAGGAATAGCCGGTTCCAAAGTCATCCATCGATATTCGGACATCAAGATGGTTGAGGGCTCTTAGCGCATCTTTTACGAACTGCTGGTTATTCATTAGAACGCCCTCGGTAATTTCAAACTCAAGTGTATGTCTGGCAACTTGATGGTCCTGAATAATTCTTTCGACTTGAGATATCAGGTCTGGATCTCGAAACTGCCGTGGCGACAGGTTAACCGCCATGCGAAAGTCTGCTTGGTATTGCTTTTGCCACTTTGATGCTTGAGATAGCGCCTGGTGCAATACAAATTGACCAATAGGAATGATCAACCCGGTTTCCTCTGCGATCGGAATAAACTCATCAGGAGGTACTTGTCCTAAGGTTTGGTTATTCCAGCGTAATAGTGCTTCGGCTCCAATAATTTTGTCAGTCTGAACATCGACTTGAGGCTGGTAGGCGAGCGAGAATTCATTTCGGTCTAAGGCACCATGGATTTGTTCTTCAAGCTGTAATCTTCGGGCGACTTGTTGGTTCATTTCCTCAGTGTAGAACGAGTAGGCGTTTCGCCCGAGAGACTTAGCGTGATACATGGCTGAGTCGGCATTTCTTAGCAAGTCGGTCGGAGTAGCACCGTCATGAGGGAAAAGAGCAATGCCAATGCTGGCAGTTAGCATCAGTTTACGACCTTCAATATCAAACGAGCTTCTGAATTGTTCTAATATGCGCTCAGCAGTTTTTTGCGCAGACTTCTCGTCATCTAGGCCGCCCAAAATTAAGATGAATTCATCGCCTCCCAAGCGGCCAACTGTATCGCCCGTTCGAAGTACTTCTGATAGGCGCTCTGCAGCAACCATCAATACTTCGTCACCCATGTCATGGCCAAGGGAGTCATTAACCTTTTTAAAATCGTCTAGATCAACGAACAGTAAGGCAACTTTGTTGTTTTGACGTTGGGCTTCACCAATGATGTGGGTGAGCCTATCCAAAGATAAAAGTCGATTGGGCAGGTCAGTCAGCGAGTCAAAATGCGCTTGGTGAAATATTTTTTCTTCTTGTGCTTTGCGTGTCGAGATATCTTCCTTGACGGCAAGATAGTGAATCACTTTCCCATACTCATCCTTTACTGGAGAGATGTGCCCATATTCCCAAAAGGTCTCGCCATTCTTTTTACGAATTTGTACTTCGCCTTCCCAGCTATGTTCTTTTTCAAGCGCTTCGAAGAGTGCTGCGTAGGTATCTTTTTTTGCGTGGTCAGGCATTAGGCTGAAAAACTTCTTTCCTTCAACCTCACTAAGAGGGTAGCCGGAGGTCGTTTCAAATGCCTGATTTACATACTTTATGCTCCCATTGGTGGCGATGATCATGACCGACACAGGGCTCTGCTCGACGGCTTGGGAGAGGGTACGAATTTTTTGTCCGGTTTTTACTTCCTGGCTGATATCGCGAACTATCCCGAGTACCAGGGCTTTGCCGTCAATATCAATATTCTTTCCAATCACTTCTGAGTGATAAGTGCTTCCGTCTTTACGTTGAAGCAAAACTTCAACGGTTAGCCCTTCTTCAGTGGTTTTGGTTCTTTCGAAAGAGCGGTGATCTTGTTCGGGTGCCTTTATATCAAACACCGTCATGCCTAGCAGCTCATCTTTGCTGTAGCCGCTCATCTTACAAAAAGCAGGGTTAACAAATACGTAATTACCCTCAGTGTCGGCAACTGTAATGCCTTCAGAGCTTTGGTCAGTGATGGCCTTGAGCATGCGATCACTTTCAATATGCTTTTGTTGTCCTGATCCCATGAGTGCCTTGTTGCAGTTATACGTCAATTAAAGAAAACAAGCGTTTACTATGACTAATTAGTTTAGTAGGAACTTAGGAAATTCCTAGTTATTGAGGCTTAAATAGAGAGGAAACTTGAGCAGAGCTTAATTTAAATGACTGTGAGAAGTTCCAGTTCACGCATTAAAATATCGTCGCTACCAACATTAAGCTCTACTAAACGCTTAAGGTGGGTCATGCTGTCGATATCAATGTGCTGGCATTTAAAACCTAAGGTATTGTTTTCCTCGTGGGAAAAGGTGAGTGACATAATAATATGGCTTTCGCTACCTGATAGTCTGATGGTCGCTTCGCAAGGCGTATCAACATCCAGGCTGAAGTGGTCAGGCCGGTGAACCAGAATTCCGCGCAAGGAAATATCAAGGACTTCGGTAGACCATTCAAGGTCATCCTGACGCAAGGTGCAATCGGCATTAAATAGAATTCGGCTAAAATGACGGCGCTCGTCTTGTTTTGTCTCTTCGCTCATTTGGCCTCCGGCAACTCTGTTCTGCAAACCAGTTTGAAGGATAACAGAGAGGATTAATTATTATAGTCATTCATTAGAATATAAGTGCTATATCAGGTAACTGCAAGCTTAGGCAGTCCTTTTGAGAACAAATCGCTCAAAAGAACTGCTGTTTCAGGCTTTCAGCTAGTTTGGCAGCCTTGGCTCTTAGGCAAGCTTCTTATAGTTGACACGAGTAGGTGTCTTGGCTTGTTCACCTTTACGAGCTTTGAAGTCTTCTTCGTATTCAGTGTAATTGCCTTCAAACCAGACCACTTCACTATCGCCTTCATAAGCCAATATATGCGTTGCAATTCTATCGAGGAACCAACGGTCGTGCGAAATCACTATTGCGCAACCAGGGAATGCCAAGACGGCTTCTTCCAGTGCTCGTAGTGTTTCTACGTCAAGATCGTTGGTTGGCTCATCGAGTAGTAGAACGTTCGCACCTTGCTTAAGCACGTTGGCTAAATGTAGACGGTTACGCTCGCCACCAGACAGCTCATTCACTTTCTTTTGCTGGTCATTACCACGGAAGTTGAAACGACTGACATAAGCACGAGATGGTGTTTGGTAATTGCCGATAGTGATCATATCGTTACCGTCACTGACTTCTTCCCATACCGTCTTGGAATTGTCCAGGTCACGCGTTTGTTCAACGAAAGCCAGCTTAACAGTATCACCCAAACGAATAGTGCCTGAGTCGGGTTGCTCTACGTCTGCTAGCAGCTTGAATAGTGAAGATTTACCTGCACCGTTACCACCAATTACACCGACAATGCTTCCGGGTGGAACACTAAAGCTCAAATCTTTGAATAGCAGCTTGTCTTTGTATTGCTTACTGACACCATCGAGCTCGATAACAACATCACCCAGGCGTGGCCCTGGTGGAATGTAAATTTCCATGGTCTCGTTGCGTTTCTGTAGGTCGGAAGAGTTAAGCTCTTCAAAGCGCTTAAGACGCGCCTTGCTCTTGGCATGTCGCCCTTTTTGGTTGCTGCGAACCCACTCTAGCTCAGATTTAATACTCTTTTGGCGAGCATCTTCTTGCTTTTGCTCATGCTCTAAACGTTTCTCTTTATTTTCAAGCCACTGAGAATAGTTACCTTCAAATGGAATGCCATGGCCTCTATCGAGCTCCAGTATCCAACCTGCAACATTATCAAGGAAGTAACGATCGTGGGTGATGGCGACGACGGTTCCAGGGTAGTCATGTAAGAAACGTTCCAACCACGCGACACTTTCTGCATCAAGGTGGTTGGTCGGTTCATCAAGAAGCAGCATGTCCGGCTTAGAAAGTAATAGACGGCAAAGAGCGACACGACGCTTTTCACCACCTGATAAATGTTTAACTTCAGCATCCCATGGTGGCAGTCTTAAGGCAT
Source organism: Oleiphilus sp. HI0043 (assembly GCF_001634935.1). Taxonomy (NCBI): domain Bacteria; kingdom Pseudomonadati; phylum Pseudomonadota; class Gammaproteobacteria; order Oceanospirillales; family Oleiphilaceae; genus Oleiphilus; species Oleiphilus sp. HI0043. The sequence continues at coordinate 39,389 of NZ_LWEY01001600.1, forward strand.
CAGCAGCGACTTCCAGTGTTCTTTCCAGATTATGACCATCACCGGTTTCAATGATTGCTTCTAGCTTGGCTTGTTCTGCGGCTAGAGCATCGAAATCTGCACCTTCTTCAGCGTACTCTGCATAAACTTGATCTAGGCGAGTTAACGCATTTTTAATCTCACTCACGCCTTCTTCAACGTTGTCTCTGACCGTTGCTTCTTCGTTAAGTTCAGGCTCCTGAGCGAGGTAGCCAATATTGATACCCGGCTGAGGGCGGGCTTCACCAATATAGTCTTTATCAACGCCCGCCATAATTCTTAGTAGTGTTGATTTACCCGCACCATTAAGACCCAATACACCAATTTTGGCGCCAGGGAAAAATGAAAGGGAGATATCTTTGAGGATTTCTTTCTTAGGTGGGACAACTTTTCCCACGCGATTCATGGTGAATACGTACTGTGCCATACAAATAGCCTTAATTAGTAAAAACGGGGTCGATCTGAATGGGCTAGACGTTAGCTAAAAAAGGCAGGCTTGGCAATCCCTGCTCCAGACTAATTGACTAAATCGTTCGAAGCAGGGTAATGATTGCGATGAGGAGACTTAGATTTTCTTGCGACGAATACCCACTAAGCCAAGAAGACCTAGGCCAAGCAAGGCAATAGAAGAGGGTTCTGATACGCTTTGGGTAATGATGCGCGCATCATCAATCCAGTAGCGACCTACCGTTGCGCGATCAACCAGTATCGACTGGGAGCTAGTAAATGTTAGAAAATCGTTACTTTCCCACTTTCGAGAAGTTGATGTCTCGTAATTGGCCCCCGTACCACCAAATATATTGTCCGACGCATTGAGTTTTTTACCGTTGAGGATGATCGCAACAATGTCACTATCAAACTCAATTAATTGCTTGGTCTCTTTACCGCTCGAGGTGCCTAGTGGGTCAAAGTGAATCAGGTGAGAACTGTAACTGCCTGCACTTAGGTAAGGTGAATTTTTGCCAGTTTGCTGACCTCTTAAGGTATCACCAACGAACAGGTTACTCCCAAGCAAGTAGTCAACTTGAACCTGTTGATGAGCTATCGCAACGCCCTGTTGTTCATCAAACGTTTGAAGCTGATCAGACTCTTGTTGCGACCAGCTAAAGTTTAGCCCGTCGGCATTGCCGGTCGGGTTAATGAGGCCTGCATTGACGCTTGACGCAGCAAACAGCAGGCTGCTGACAGCAATGATTCTTTTTAGCATATTCTTTCCTGATTTGGTTTTAGTCTTTCCATAGTGCTTATGCTTTTTGGAAGAACTATTCATAAACAATGACTTCAGTGTATAGGCTGTTCTTAGGTTTGAGTAATGGGTATAGGCGGATTTGACTAGATTTCACGACTTGCTTACAAGTCTTTACCTGATGTATAGAAAACTCACGTTTAGGCCTGATCTAGGCTGACAATAGAAAGATTTTCAAGATACCTAATTGTTTGACCTAGATCATCTCGTTTGGACTAAGGCTCATATAAAGTGGAGTTATGAAAAGATGATAAAAAACAATCCCTCTAAGGAGATATATATCTATGTTAGAAAAGCACGATCTAGTTCATGAGTTGCCAGAGCATAAAGAGACTATTCATAACCTCAAGATGAGTGATAATCACTTTGCTCGTTTATTTGATGAGTATCATGATAAGGATCATGAAGTACACAGAATTGAGACTGGTGCAGAAAACACCTCTGACGAGTACCTTGAAAAGTGTAAGAAAGAGCGCCTTAAGCTAAAGGACGATTTGCTTGCGATTATCAAGAAAACAACAGCATAATATTTAGCTTAGTTTGTTATCAAGCCCGGTTACTTAATCGGGCTTTTTTAGTTTAGCGTTGGCAGATATATTCGAACCCTTGCCTGTCGTGATTAGCTCAGGCTGATAGCAATAGGGTCCTCGCTAAGGGGCGGTAAATAGTCAAGACGGGTCTTGTTTGTTGAGAAATAACTGAATGATTTGATGTGCTGCAGAGTAGGGGGTTACACTATTTTCCTGCACAGCTGAGCGGAGCTTAGGTAGTGCTGATTGAACTGGAGGGTGACTTTTAAGCTCCTGTTCCAACATATCTTTTACCAAGGTGTTCAACCATTCTCTATTTTGTCGGGCGCGTTTATCCTCAAATAGATTAAGGCCTTCTTCATTGGAGTGGCTTTTGCCTTGTTCCTGGTAGTCCAGAATCATGTCCCATACAGTCTCAATTCCGGTGTTCTCAAGAGATGAGCAGGTGAGAATTTGAGGTTTCCAAAAACCATCGTGCTGTAAGAGGTGAAAGGCATTACTGTAGTGGTTTTTGGTTTGCTGAGCCAAGCCTTGGTTAGGACCATCACTTTTGTTAACGACTAAGGCATCCGCCAGCTCCATAATGCCTCGTTTGATGCCTTGTAAGTCATCTCCAGCGTTAGGAAGCATCAATACGAGAAAGAAATCGACCATCGAGGCGACTTCATACTCGGATTGGCCTACACCAACGGTCTCTACGAGTATTACATCGTAGCCGGCGGCTTCGCATAGGAGCATTGTCTCACGGGTTCTAAGCGCGACGCCACCTAGCGCGCCTTCAGAAGGGCTGGGGCGAATAAAGGCATTGTCTTCACGGGCAAGTTTTTCCATGCGGGTTTTATCGCCAAGGATACTTCCTCCACGTAGAGGAGAGCTGGGGTCGACAGCGAGTACAGCTACCTTTTTTCCATTAGCGATCAGATGGCGACCAAAGGCTTCGATGAAGGTAGACTTTCCCACCCCCGGTACGCCACTGATTCCTATACGAAGGCTATTTCCGGTATCTGACAATAGCTCATTCAAGACTTGTTGAGCAGCCGCTCTGTCTTGGTCGCGCTTGCTCTCGACCAAGGTAATAGCTTTGGCTAGTGCTCGGCGCTGGCCTTTTTTGAGTTGCTCAAGATCGATATTCATACCAGGAAGCTAGGCAGACTCATTGATCGCCGTTAGCACTTGGCGAACACTATAAGGCACTTTTGTACCAGGCCCGAAGATTCCTTTAACTCCTGCCTGATAGAGTGTGTCGTAGTCTTGTTTAGGGATCACTCCCCCGGCAATAACGATAATGTCGTCCGCGCCTTGATTTTTGAGCGCCTGAATGAGCTCAGGAACTAGTGTCTTGTGTCCTGCAGCTTGTGAGCTGACACCGACGGCATGCACGTCATTTTCGACGGCTTGCTTGGCGACTTCTTCAGGGGTTGAAAACATAGGGGATAGGTCGATATCAAAGCCCGCATCGGCAAATGAGGTGGCAATAATTTTAGCACCCCTGTCATGGCCGTCTTGGCCCATTTTACAGACCAGCATTCTTGGGCGCCGACCTTGGGCTTTCTCAAAGGCTTCAATATCAGACTGTATTGCTTGCCAGTCTTCATCGCCCTCATAGGAGGCGCCGTAAACGCCGCTAATAGTGCGAGATTCCGCCTGAAAACGTCCGTATATTTCTTCCAGAGCATCAGAAATTTCGCCAACAGTCGCGCGTAAGCGAGCAGCATTTACGCTCAATTCTAGCAAATTGCCTTCACCTGTTTTCGCTGCCTCAGTCAAGGCTGTAAGCGCTGCTTTAACCGCATCAGAATCTCGATTTGTACGAATCGATTCCAAGCGCTTGATTTGTGACTCGCGTACAGCCACATTGTCTACTTCAAGTATATCCAGGTCATCTTCATGATCGAGCTGGTATTTATTGACACCAACAATGACATCTTCACCGCGATCAATGCGTGCTTGTTTTTTCGCGGCACTTTCTTCAATTCGCATTTTTGGAATGCCATGTTCTATGGCACTTGCCATTCCACCTTTTTCCTCGATTTCTTCAATTAATTCCCAAGCTCGATCAGCAATCTGCTGCGTGAGACTTTCCATCATGTAGGAGCCCCCCCAAGGGTCTGCAACCTGAGGAATACCTGTTTCTTCTTGAAGGATGATCTGAGTATTTCGCGCAATACGGGCAGAGAATTCTGTTGGTAGTGCAACCGCTTCGTCCAGAGCATTGGTGTGCAGTGACTGAGTGCCACCAAATACCGCAGCCATCGCCTCGATGGTGGTACGAATCACATTGTTGTAAGGGTCTTGCTCGGTCAAAGACCAGCCTGATGTTTGCGAGTGGGTTCGAAGCATAGAAGATTTGGGGTTCTTAGGTCCGAACTCATCCATAATCTTATGCCATAACAAGCGACCGGCTCTGAGCTTGGCGATCTCCATATAGAAGTTCATGCCAATGCCCCAGAAGAAGGAAAGGCGAGGCGCAAAGGCATCGACGTCCAAACCAGCTTTCAGTGCAGTTCTAACATACTCTCTGCCATCGCTAAGTGTGTAGGCTAGTTCCAGCGCTGCATCAGCACCGGCTTCCTGAATATGGTAGCCGGAGATTGAAATGCTGTTAAAGCGAGGCATGTTCTCGGAGGTGTAGCCGATAATATCGCCAATAATCCTCATGGATGGTTTTGGTGGGTAGATATAGGTATTGCGCACCATAAACTCTTTCAGAATGTCATTCTGAATCGTGCCTGAAAGCTGTTCTTGTGAAACGCCTTGCTCTTCTGCTGCAACGATGTAGCTAGCCAGGATTGGCAAGACTGCGCCGTTCATGGTCATGGATACCGATACTTTATCAAGCGGAATGCCGTCGAAAAGAATTTTCATATCTTCGACTGAATCAATCGCCACACCTGCTTTACCTACATCACCCGTTACGCGTGGGTGGTCTGAGTCGTAACCTCGGTGAGTCGCTAAATCAAAGGCAACTGATACGCCTTGTGCACCGGCAGCCAGGTTTTTGCGATAGAAAGCATTTGACTCTTCTGCGGTGGAAAATCCTGCGTATTGGCGGATGGTCCAGGGGCGGCCGGCGTACATCGTTGCCATTGGGCCACGTACAAAGGGAGCCATACCGGGAAGTGTCTGGGTGTGAGGCAGGTCTTTTGTATCTTCCTCGGTATAGAGCACCTTAACGGGAATACCTTCTGGCGTCTGCCAGGTCATTTCATCCGGACTGACCCCTTTCATTTGTTTGGTCGCAAGCGCTTCCCATTGCTCGAGTTGTGCGGCTAAATCAGGCTTTTTATCAGACATAGTATTTCTCGTTAAGTAATAGCTGCTCTATTGTTATGCTTATGTAAGTGCTTACTGATCCATGGGTTGGTTAAGCTCTATTAAAATGCCGTCGGCACTTTTTGGGTGGATGAAGATCACTTTACAATTGTGCGCACCAGGTGAAGGTGCATCGGAAAGGAATTGATAACCCTTTGCCTTCAAACGCTCAACATCCGCTTCGATATCGTCGCTGCGGAAACAAAGGTGGTGAATGCCACCGCCTTTCTTTTCCAAGTATTTCTGCACAGGGCCTTCACCGTTAAGTGGGTGAATCAATTCAATACTGGTTTTCTCAACGTCTAAAAACGCAGCACTGGTTTTTGCTTCAGGTACATCTTCCTGGCCTTTAAGGTTCAAGCCGAAGTCTTCCGCAAAGCGCTCTATGGCTTTCTGTAAATCTGGCACTGCTATCGCAATGTGGTCTAAGCCTGTAATCATTGTTTATTCTCCTAAATATTCGCCAAAAACTCAGTGCAAGCTTTGGTTTGTCTGTCTTTTATCTGCTCGTCTGTTTCAATAACGATTTCTTCATCAGGAACAATTTTGAACAGTGGCTGACCCTTCTTAATAATGGTGCCATCGTCTTCAAGCAGCACTTTAGCAATGGTGCCAGAGAACGGCGCAGCTATTTTATTGAACATCTTCATGACTTCAACGATATAGAGCGGATCTCCCGTCTCAAAGTGCTGGCCTTCCTCAATAAAGGGAGGCATATCAGGCGCTTCGCGCGAATAGAACATACCGCCTGAGCTGGCGAGAATCTCATCACTTTTCGCGACAGGTGGTGGTACTAGGACCTTCGCCATCGCTTCCTGATAATCTTTATTGGTTAAGTTCTCAGGAATGACTAAGCTCAGGTCATCAGCGACTTTCAGTTCGAAGAAACCTGTCTTGGCGGCTATGTATGGCAGTAATAGTAGTACTCTGCAGCCAGCTTGATAGCCTGCGTGGGCAGCTTTGATTGCGGCCCAGGTCGCTGTATCAAAATCGCTGTGCTTGGCAGCTTTTAGGGCTTTGTCTAAGTCGTTGAAGTTGCAAATATCCAGTTTTTCTTCAAGTGTGCTATAGAAGGAAAGTGCATCGCTGAGGATTTCCTGGTCATGATCCCAGATCATGGTGGCCGCTGGGTTCTCTCGTTTGTTTCCCGGGTGAAAGTCCATGTTAAGGAAGTGATAAGTTTCATCCAGGACTTTAATCGGGTTTTCTATCCAGGAGACCTTGCCCTTCTTATCAACCGAGAAGTGAGTTTGATGCATGGCCAACCAGCCGGATAACAAGTGTGGTTCAAGCATTAAGTGCTCAACCGGACGTGTAAGCAATAGGTGCTTGCGTTGCAATACGCTTTGCATTGCAGTCTTGTCGTCCTTGGATTTAAGGCTAGCAATATTTGCTTGGCAGACTTCAGCATAAACCTGGTTCAGGTCGTATTGCTGTGCCTGTTTTTTTAACGCGCCTACAGCCGTTAGATAGGGAACGATAAACTGGGTTGTTGGTTTCGCATGAATATTGTTGCCCATTATCCAGTTGACCAAGCCGTAATGGAATTCAAGGTTGGTGCCTAGATCCTTACCTTCCAGCTTAGTGCGGCGAAGTACTTCAGACATTTGTTCAAAGCTTTCCAGACGATTGTTGCCAACAGTCAGGAGTAGGGCGATATTACTATCGTAAGCACCGGCCAAGTGATAGGACATGAATACATCTGTATCAGGGTTGTGAAGACTGATGCCCTGGTCGTCACGAATTTCGCCATCAAGCGAATCTGACCAATGTTCAATCAAACCACCTGCATGGGGTGCCAAAGCTTGGTTAGTTGCATTAAGGCGGGCTTCAACCGAAGCATTATGACGCAATACGCGCTCGGGCTTGGGTAAGCGCTTGCCGTGTGCAGCGAGTAATACCATGGCCTCGACCAATGAGTGCACCGTAAAACTGTCATCAGCGTTGTCGGGGTTGACGAATTTCAGGCTATAACAGAGCTCTGTAACGCGGTGTTCAACCTGAATTCGGGTGTTCATTTCCATAAAGAAGTGTTTGTCGCGGTCAACGATACACTCGAAGGTGGATACGTTGTCCAAACCTACAGCCTGACCAAATACTTCGGATTCTTTTTCCATCGCCTGAAGGGTTTTGATCTCCTGGCTAAGGATTTTAGATTCGGCTTCACTACCGCGATGCAACGACTCTGTAAGCGCATGCTGTAAATCTTCGGTCGTAACCGATATTTCAAGCAGCTTTTGCTCGTGCATCTGCAAAGAGCAATCACGACCGCCCAAAGCCAGTGCCCATTCACCATTACCGATCACCTGGATTTCCTGGTGACGAGTGGTTTCGATATTCAACTCGACAAGAATATTCTTGTTGTCGCCTTGGCCTGTCGCTTTTACCTCGTTGAGGATCTCAAGTACTAGAGAAGGTGCTTCATCTGCTGCTTGGCTTAAGCGCTCTTCGATGCTGCCTTTAAAGCTTGAAGGGCTGGAGAGTATGCGTTGGCCTTTACCGCCGCCACCGCCGATGCATTTCAGGCGAATACGGTTTTCAGGGTACTCCTGGCCAATCTTGATTACTTGCTCGCGGATGGTTTCCTGAAGCTCTGCCACGCTATAAAGGTCGATGCCTTTTTTGTAGCCTGCATCAAGCACGACGTCGGCTTTATCTTCAATTGAGTCGGCATTTTCAAAGCGTTCTTGGTTGAGTGCTAAGCCTTCTTTTTTGACTAAAGACAGTAGCGCCTTTTCATCGCTATGCTTTTTAAGGAGTGTCAAGGCAGTAGCATTGTTGATTCCAGGCGTTACACTGACGCCGACTTGCAATGCGGTGCGCTTCGCCTCGTCTTTTAGGCCTGCTTTATGAACCGTTTCCGAGCAAGGGCCAATAAAGTTCAGACCGGCTTCTTCCATTGCGCCAACCATCGCTTCGTCTTCGGCCATAAAGCCGTAGCCGGCAAAAATAGCGTTATAGTTGTTCTCTTTAGCAATGCGAATGATCTGTTCTATGCGCTGAACACGCTCTTCTTTATCTGCGCCGCTGTAGTCTGGCACACGGTGAATGCGGTCAGGATTGTTGATTTGGCGCAGTTCTGGCGCCAAGGCATTTTGATAAACAATACTGTCTTTTTCAGACAATAAGATACCGCAATGCGTCACTCCCATTTCTGCAAATACATCCATTGCTTCTTTACGAATAGGGCCACGACAAATGATTAAGGGGCGAATGTCTTCACACGAGAAGCTACGTACCCAAGTGCTGTCTGATTGGCCTAAACGACGGTCTTGATGAGTCAGCGGGTTGTTAAGGTAATGTTCGTTACTCATTAGAAAGACTCCCTTTGTACGCCGCCGAGTGGCTCAGGTGTATAGTGTGATAAGTGGAAATTGAGCTGTTCGCACAAGACCTTGCGCATGTCTCTGGGCATAACAATTTGAGAGATCGACCCTAGGCTCAACGCCTCATTTGGGTTCATCAATTCTTCTTCATAGCGTTTTGCGAGTAAGGCTTCTTGCTCAGCGCCCCATTCGGCACTTTGCTCGCCTGTCTTAACCGCACCGCGAATAGCGCGTAACTCCTTCTTATAGACAAATTCTACACCTGCTGGTCCCATTACGGCTGCTCTGGTAGAAGGCAGGGCGCATACAAAGTCTGCACCTGTCTGATAGCAGTTGTAAGAAGCGTAAGCACCACCGAAAGCGTTACGAATGATCACCAAAAAACGAGGCGTTCTTAGGTCAATAATTGAATCAAGCATTGCTCTACCTGCTTGCACAATACCGTTTGATTCTTGATCTTTACCAGGTAAGAAACCCGTTGTATCTTCCATAAAGATGACAGGGATATTGTAAAGGTTACAGAAGCGGATAAAGCGTGCATTCTTATAGGCTGCATCAATATCAATCTGGCCTGAAGACACGGCGCTGTTATTGGCCAGAAAGCCGACCACATTGCCACCCATTCTACCCAAGGCTGTAACCGTGTTACGTGCACGCTCTTCCTGAATTTCAATAAAGTCGCCATGGTCGCAAAGTTGCTGGATCATGATAGTGACATCAATAGGCGTATTGAAACCGGTTGGGCTATTGAAGGCCTTCTTCAGCAGGATGTCGATATCCCAGGTCTTACGATCAATCGGATCGGACGTTTCCTGATAGGGTGCTAACTCGGAATTGTTGTTCGGAAGATATTTGAGTAGTTGGCGAACTTTCTTCAAGGCGCTGACTTCATCTTTTACCACGATATCTGTGACACCACTTTGGCTATGTACGCCAGGGCCGCCAAGCTCGTCAGGCGTTACATCTTCACCGAGTACACTTTTCACCACACCAGGGCCTGTTAGGCCAAAGAATGTATCATTTGGCTGAATCATAAAGCTACCTTGGCGTGGAAGGTATGAACCACCACCGGCATTAAAACCAAACATGCACATAATGCTAGGTACAACACCGCTGATCTTTCTTAAAGCGGTAAAAGCTTCGGCGTAACCGTCTAGACCGCCGACTCCGGCGGGGACGTAAGCGCCGGCACTATCGTTTAGGCCCACTAAAGGAATCTTTCGTTTACCCGCAAGCTCCATTAAGCGGGCTAGCTTAGTGCCGTTGGTGGCATCCATAGAGCCCGCCCTGACGGTGAAATCGTGACCGTATAAGGCAACGTCTCGGCCGTCTATTTTTACGACTGCCGTGACGATTGACGCGCCATCTAGATTTTTACCCCAGTTCTGGAACAGTACCTTTGGGTCTTCATCTGTTAGAACTGAAATACGTTCCCATATCGTCATTCGCTTTTTACTGTGTTGACGCGTAATGGCCGTTACACCAGCAGCTTTTCTTGGGCGCTGCATCAGGTCGTAACCTTTACGGAGAGTTTCTTCATAAAGTCCGGGGTTTTCTGCATTTTGCCCGGGGATTCTAAAGTCCAGCTCGTTGTCAGAACCAAAAGGGTTATCTAGGCTGATCTTGGGTGTGGCGTCTTTGCTTGTTGTCATCGCACGGTCCGTTAGTTTGCTTGCCTGTCGTGATAGGAGTTCGTTAAATAAAGCTACTAAGTATAGGTGTATTTTAGCGCTCAAGTGTAGCGAAGTTTTGGCAATTTAATATTATGACTAAAACGAAAAAGGTTCGCTTTTGTCCTAAAAAGTGCAGCGATGATATTTGGAAATGTCTATAAAATAAAGTGCGCTTCGATACGAGAGGTAAGGTGTGATATTTAATTAAGGTGTTGAAATTAAACAGATAAGTGTTTTGTTATGATGTCTGTATAGGACAAATATATAAAATTTAAATAGACATAAACGCTTATTTGTTGGTTGAAAAGGTGCAGATAAATAGACTTAATCGCTTATTTTATCTTTTTTACGCGGTAGGTTTTCGGTGTTTCGCCTGTCCATTTTGTATAGGCGCGTGAAAAGGCTCGGGGTTCGCTGAAGTTAAGGTGCTGAGAAATTTCTGCGATAGTCAGGTTGCGCTTGGTCAGCAGCTTATTAGCGATATCGAGGCGAAGATTATCCTTGATTTGTTGATAGCTAATGCCCTCTAGGTGAAGCTTTCGGCGTAGTGTTTGTTCACTGATTCCTAATTGGCGAGAGATGACAGCGCTATTTGGAAGTTTAATTGCTTCGCTGATGTGGGTGCTCTTGGGCTCTATAAGAAGTTTGATTTGTGCTGTCAGGCTATTGTCTTCGCCGGGGATGGTAAGTAGATCTATCGGCGCGCGTGCTAGAAAGACTTTTAGGTCGCGAGTAGTTTTGATCAAAGGCTCTTCGAGATACTTCCGATGGAAGACTAAGCGGTTGAATTTGCTCTTTTGGTTAGTTTTACAGCGAAACAAGAGCTCAAATTCTTCATGATCAATGGGGGTGTAATTAATATAGGCGCCAATTAGTTTAATTGGTTTGCCAATGTACCAACTTGCAAAGCGGTGCCAAATGACGTGCCAGTACTCGATATAAAAGTGCTCGAAATCTAATTCCGGATTGTTGAACTCTGAGGTGAAATATACGTGCTCTCCTTCGACATCAAGAGAAACCTTTATTTCATTGTTGATCTGGTTATAGAAGCGAATCCCTCGATGCAATAGTTCTTCGAGGTTATGACTGTAACTGACCCATTCAGCCATGAGGGCAAAGGTTCCGAGCTTAATGGGGGTTTCAGTGAAGCCCATAAACTCGTCATTTAGGGTCTCTGCAATACTTGAATAGAGCTTGGCAACCGACTCTACCGGGAAGCGTGCTCTGGGGTTTCTGAGTTGAAGTTCGGATATTCGCGCTTGCTTTAGCAGTTGGCGAGTATCGACGCCTTTTTTTCTCGCGCCGCCTAGCGCGCTGAGGATGTAGTGAGTGCCAATGGTTGCCATGTGGTGCTAATTATCGAATCGCAAGCGGATAACAAAAAAGCCCGGTAACTACCGGGCTCTTAATTCAATGCCGAGCTGAGGCTTACAAACGCGCATCAACATCATCTTTGTCGAATAGATATTTCACATCAAAGATAACGTTATTGGTTTTGCATAGCTTACGGATTTCTGCGATACCCATTTCTTTGATCTGGTCGTGTGATACGCAAATGACTGCTGCATCGTAGTGATCTTGTTTAGGTTCGCTGATCAAGTTAAGCCCATACTCATGCTTCACCTCTTCTGCATCTGCCCAAGGGTCATAGACGTCAATATTGGCGTGGTAGCCCTGGAGCTCTGTAATAACATCAGTCACTTTGGTGTTGCGAATATCAGGGCAGTTCTCTTTAAATGTAAGCCCCATGACCAGAATGTTTGCGTCAACAACCTGAATTTTCTTCTTGGTCATAAGCTTCAATACTTTCTCGGCAACATGAGCAGACATGTTGTCGTTAATACGACGACCGGAAAGAATGATTTCTGGGTGGTAACCAATCGATTGCGCTTTATGTGTTAGGTAGTATGGGTCTACACCAATACAGTGACCGCCAACCAAGCCTGGGCGGAAGGGGAGGAAGTTCCACTTTGTGCCAGCGGCTTCGAGTACTTCCAGGGTGTCGATGCCCATTTTGTCAAAAATTAAAGAAAGCTCGTTAACGAGAGCGATGTTGACGTCACGCTGGGTGTTTTCAATAACTTTTGCGGCTTCAGCTACACGAATAGAAGCTGCTTTGTGCGTGCCGGCAACGATGATGCTTTTATAAAGGTCATCAATAAAAGTTGCCGCTTCGGGCGTTGAGCCAGAGGTAACTTTGAGAATGTTCGTGACACGGTGTTCTTTATCGCCAGGATTGATTCGTTCCGGGCTGTATCCCGCAAAGAAATCTTCATTTAGCTTCAAACCAGAGCCTTGCTCGATTAGTGGTAAACAGTCTTCTTCGGTTGCACCCGGGTAAACAGTCGACTCGTAAATAACGTAATCGCCCTTTTTGACTACTTTGCCAAGCATCTCGCTCGCTTTGATTAGCGGCGTTAGGTTTGGTGTTTTGTAGTCATCGATCGGTGTAGGAACTGTGACGATATAGACGGTAGCATTCTTGATATCATCGAGCTGGGTTGTGAAGGTGAGGTGTGTGCTCTCAGCAAGCTCTTCAGATGAGCATTCTAGTGTGCTATCAACACCTTCGCGTAACTCGTTGATGCGATCTTCTTTGATGTCAAACCCTATGGTTGGGAATTTCTTCCCAAATTCGACTGCCAGTGGCAGACCTACATAGCCCTGTCCGATAATGCAAATTTGTGTATTTGTTTCCATGGTCTCTCGATCTTTCATCAATAAATAAAAACTTTGCGCCGACTGTTTACAAATGACTTACAATGAACGCTGAAAAAAGGTGACGGATTATTGCATAATGCCGCAACTAATTCTTCAGGATAGACTGAATTCTAAGAGAATAGTAAAGGACGAAGCAGATAATTTAAAGAAATAGTCTATGATGAAAGGTGAATTCTGTATTTACGTCTTTTATCGTACAGCTGTATTATTCTCCGGCTAGGGTGTTGGTGGGGTGTTATTCTTTCGCTTAGCCGGGTTGTTTGTAGAAAATTCTCAGTTCCATTCAAGGTAATCGTTAGTGGCTCACGTACGTGTTTTAAATCATTATTTGCATAGTAAGTTTCTCGTTTTAGGGGCGGTTGAATTTTGCTTGTTGATGTTGGCGGTTGTTGCCGGTGTCGAGTTGCGAAATATGTGGGGTGCCGCGGACGAAGTAAATGTTATTCTGGAGTCACCTAAACTTCAGATGATCTCCTTTGCGGTGGTGTTGAGTGTATGCTCCCTTGCAATGGGGGTTTATACGAGTATCTATATAGAAGGCTTGACCGGGATGGCTTTGCGTACTGTTGTGAGCTATTTCTTCTTGGGTACCGCAAGCTTGACGATACTCTATTACTTGTTCCCTGTTATGTATTTAGGTCGCGGCGTTTTAGCGTTTGCGATCACCTTTTCCTTGATCTTCGTATTAGTGGTAAGGGTACTTTTTTATAAAGTCGTTGATTTGGCTCAGTTAACGCGGCGAGTTGTAATTTTTGGTGCTGGGAACACAGCTGCCAATATTATGGAGCGAATTCAAGCTAGTAAAGATGAGTCAGGGTTTCAGTTATATGGCTGTATGGCTTGTGGGCAAGGTGAGGTGGTTGTAGATTCCAGTTTATTGGTCAATGAACCTGAAGATTGGATGGCCTTTGTTAAGCAGCATAATATTAGTGAAATAGTTGTCGCGCCAGATGAGCGCCGCCGCAGTGAAGGTGGTCAGATTCCTATAGATGCACTGCTGGATTGTAAGCTCAGAGGGGTTCGTGTGACGGACCCTGTTGAGTTCATAGAGCGAGAGCTGTTGCGATTGGAAATTTCAATGCTTCGTCCTGGTTGGGCTTTGTTCTCAGATGGTTTTGTCTATTCTCAAGCACGAGATATTCTAAAGAAGTTATTTGATTTGACCGTCGCAAGCCTGATTTTATTGCTTACCTGGCCGTTTATGTTGATAACTGCCATTGCGGTTAAGCTAGAAAGTGACGGGCCAATTCTCTACAGTCAGACGCGTGTCGGGCTGAATGGAAAAGAGTTCTCTATTTATAAATTCAGAAGTATGGCTCAAGATGCGGAGAAAGACGGTAAGGCCGTTTGGGCGACTAAAAATGATGCGCGCGTAACAAAAGTGGGGGCGTTTATCAGAAATACACGTCTTGATGAATTGCCGCAGCTTTATAATGTTTTTACGGGCGATATGAGTTTTGTTGGGCCTCGTCCAGAAAGGCCTCAGTTTGTAGAAGAATTGAAAGAACAAATACCTTTTTACGATGCTCGGCATAAAGTAAAACCGGGATTGATGGGCTGGGCACAGTTAAAGTACCCCTATGGCGCGTCGGTTGACGATGCGAGAAATAAGTTAAAATATGATTTGTATTATGTTAAGAATCATAGCTTCTTTATGGATGTGTTGATTGTGATACAAACGGTTGAAGTTGTGTTGTTGGGCAAGGGTGTTCATTAAACTGTTATTGTAGTAATCACTGGGTGTCAAAGCGAGCTCGTAAGCAGGGTAGGTTTATTGTGTTAGGGCGAAGAGCTTGTTCGTTTTTAAGATTAGAGTAAGGGCAAAGGGTCGAAGGATGAAAATAAAACTAATTATTTGTTTTGTGTTGGTGGGTTTTCTAAGTGCCTGCTCGACTAAGAATGTTGTGAAGGAGCAGCCTGTTGAAACCAGTATAGGGGTTGTAGAAGAATACCTCTTAGGTGTTGGCGATGCTGTACAAGTGAATGTTTGGAGAAATCCAGACCTGTCAGTATCTGTTCTGGTGCGCCCGGATGGAAAAATCTCTGTACCTTTGGCTGGTGACATCGAAGTGGATGGCGTATCGACCGCTGAATTATCAACGATTATTGAGGATAAACTCAATAGTTATATTCGCAACCCCAAAGTAACGGTGATTGTCTCCAATCCAACGAGTGCGGATTTTATTCATCGAATTCGAGTAACCGGTGCGGTGCAGCAACAAAGATCGATCCCTTATCGTAAAGGTATTACAGTTTTAGATGTGGTGTTAGAAGCGGGTGGTGTAACTGTATTTGCAGATGGCGACGGGTCTAAGTTGTATCGTCAGACAGCTGAAGGAGCAAAAGTTTACCCGATCTATTTGAATGATATATTAGAAAAAGGAATTCTGGATTCCAATTATACCCTTTACCCGCAAGACATTATTACTGTTCCAGAGAGAGGCTTCTAGACGAATATGGATTTTGCGCTGTTAATTCGTTATATCGGTGTCATTTTTCGAGAGTTGTGGCAGAGAAAGTTTTTATGCTTGTTTGGGTTCACTGTCGTGAGCTTTGCAGTATTGGTGACTGGGATTTTCTGGCCTTCAAAGTTTGAAACATCCGCCACAATCTTTGCCGATAACCAGAATATACTAAAGCCACTTTTAGCGACTCAGGCTGCGCAATCTAAGGTCCAGAACCATACGAAGGTTGTACGAGATATGATCCAGTCTCCTCGGATCCTAAAGACAGTGGTTGAAAATGTTTATGGGATCGACAGCTTTGAATCTGCAGAGGAGCTGGGGCAGCAGATAAATAGTCTGCGTTCTAAAGTTCAAGTTAGAGGTCTGGGGGCTGGTTACATTAAAGTAGCCTATTCAGATTCAACGGCTGATGACGCTTACAGGGTGATAAATGAGGTTGTAGATGTTTTTATTCGTGCAAGTACGGATGAGCAGCGTACGGAAAGTCGCGAAGCTTTTTTGTTTATCGATAACCAGGTAAAGCAGTATAAAGATCAACTATTGCTGGCAGAAGAGCGCTTGAAGAACTTCAGGTCTCAGAATTTTGATGGTCGTGACGGTGATGTGGATTCAAGTATTAGTCGTATTCGCTCGCAAATAGAAGAGCTAAAAATAAGTATCGACGAAGATGAGACATCCATTGTAGCGGTTCAAAGGCAATTAAGTAACGAGTCCGAGTTTTCTTCCCAGAAATATAAAGCAGACGTGTATGGTGAACGCCTTAAATCACTAGAGGCAAGCCGTAATAATTTGTTGTTAACCTATACTGAAGATTACCCTGATGTAGTAAGTTTAACTTATCAGATCGAAGATATTCGTGATGCTATGAGGCAAGCCGATGCGAATAAGAACTCAGATAATGATAATTCGGGAGCTGGTAACGAGCAGGAAGCAGTATTAAACCCATTATATCAAGAGCTTCGAAGTAGCTTGTCGAACGCTATTACCCGAAAGCAGACGAAAGAAAAACGCTTAAGTGCGTTACGGGGCTTGATGGATAAAGAGTTTGACCGGCGCAAACGTATTGCAGAAAGAGGAGCGGAAGAGGCAGAGCTTACTCGAGACTATACAGTGACTAAGCGTATCTATGAAGATATGCTTGAGAGAAAAGAGAAGGCTCGTTTATCAATGACATTGAACGTTGAGGGGCAGGGTGTAACTTATCGTATTCAAGAGCCGGCTTTACCGCCGCTTAACCCTGTTGGCTTGCGTTTTTTACACTTTGTTTTATTGGGGCCAATAGTCGGATTGTTGGTCATTATAGGTTTGGCTGTTGCATATATTTTTGTTGATCAGCGAATTCGTTTTCCTGAACGTTTACATGAGCTTGATGTAACGACTTTAGCTGTCATTCCTCATATTAAGACCGCTTTTACAAAGCGCGTTGTAAGAATTGATATGATCATTTGTGTCGCGCTTTCTATTGTAATTTTGGCTGCATATATAGGTTTGGCATTTGCTGCGAAGTTGGGGATGGTTTAGATGAGTGATATTTCTCAAAGTCAGGGCGTAGCCGGTTTTAAAACGGGTGATCAAGAACGGGCTGAAATTAGGCGTATGGGAGAGGTGGATCAGTTCACTATTGAGGAATTGGAGCGCCTTAAGCTAATTAGCGGTCAGAAAACCAACGCTAAAATTCTAAATATATTTAGAGAGCTGCGAACGCAGCTAATGAAAAAGAATAATAAAAAGAATTTTGTATGTATGGTGACTTCTATCTGTCATCAAGGTGGCGCGAGCTATGTCGCGATGAATCTTGCGAGCGTTTTTGCTTTGGATAAAGCCAAAACCAGTATGTTAATTGATGCAAACCTATACGCGCCAAGCTTGGAACAGTTGATTATTGGGGATGCGAGCGTTGGTATTACTGACTATTTAAGTCATGCAAGCTTTGATGTCAAAGATGTCGTTTATGCGACGGGTGTTCCGCGTTTGCGGGTTGTGCCGATTGGCGATAATAGTGAGGGTGCTGCAGAGTACTTTTCATCCGATAAGATGCAGCATTTTATTGATGAAATTCGTTCACGATACAGTGATCGCTATATTTTTATTGATGCCCCGCCAGTCACAGAATCGTCAGAGGCAAGAATATTGACCGAAATCGCAGATATGGTTGTGTTAGTGGTTCCTCATGGTCGAGCTACTCAGGAGCAGGTAGAAGCTGCAATTGATGTGGTTGGAAAAGATAAGCTAGCTGGCCTGGTTTACAATAATTAAACTTATGATGAATCGGTGCTCACTTCTCAGGTTTATATGCTTACTTGGCCTTTCTTTGCCCGTATTGGCAGCCGAGTATACTGCAGTGTTATCGAATAGTGTTGAGTACACAGATAACATAGGCCTTGCAAGTGACGTAAAAGATCAAGATACCGTTCATACCCTCTCCCTCTCTGCTGGTGTAGTAGAAGAAAGAAAAACGTTTCAAACCAATGCTAACTTTACTCTAGAAAAAGACCACTACTATAGCGGTAGTTACGAGGGTGAAACGACCTTGAGTACAGGGTTGGGATTATTAAACTTTGATCTAATTGAGGATTTCTTAAGTTGGCAGACGTCTTTTACGCGTAGCCAGACTCTTGATGACCCGCTAGAGCAAGCAAGGCCGGGCAACCTAGGGCATAGGGATACTCTTTCCAGTGGCCCGAGCATTACCTATGTAGTGTCTCCAACTACATATTTAACAGGAGAAGGCAGCTATACAATCGTAGAAAATTCTCAAAGTAATACCTCAGATACGCAGCGTGCTGATTTTTCCGCGGCCATTGCTCACCAAATTAACTCGATTACCGGTGTGAACTTAACCGGGCAATATGAAGTAATGTTGGATGCTGACGGTACTGAAAAGTATGACCGTATTCAGCTGGGTGTAGGTTTTTTTCGTCAATTTGTTGATGGCAGTGTTAGTTTAAGTGCAGGGCGCACGCAGTTAGTGCCTGAAGAGAGTGCAGAAACTGAATCAAATTTTTATAGTTTATCTTTTAACCGGCAACAGCTTTGGTTGCATGATGTGACGCTTAGCTATTTGGAAGATATCTCTGACGCGTCAATCGGGTTCGAAGTTACGGTCCCGGGCATCAGCTCTTTTGCTGCAGATGGAAATGATATTGTGAAGCGGCGCGTGGCCTCTTTGAGTATTGCTCGTGAGTTTGGAGTATATGATTATGGTTTTAACTTTTCATGGGAATATGAGAATTATGAGTTGCAAAATGAGGATGAGAAGATAAAGGAAGCCAGCTTCTCAATAGGACGGGATATTTTCTCGGATTTTTCGATGGGCTTTAATGTTGAATTCAATCAGACTGACTACCTGGAGCAGGCAGCAGTCGGCAAAGACTATACGGCCACTTATCAAATAGATGCTGATTATCAGTTTTCTCCGAGCCTTAGAATGGGAGGCTTCATTCAGCACGAAACGAGACGAAACTCCCAGAATGCCGTGCGGGAATATGAAGAGTTGTCAGTAGGAATTAGTCTCAATTGGACTTTGATCTAGAGCTGCAATTATCAATAACTATTGTGTTTGTAGGGATGTGTTGAGCATTAAATGCAATAAAGGATGATTCATGAATAAGAAAAAATTACTAAGCAGTTTATTCTCGCACCTCGGTTTACTTCCACTGCTGCGTTTGTATGATTCTAGAGCTCCATCTTTAAAAATACTTGCATATCATCGTGTTATGGATATCGACGTAGATAAGTACTTATTTGATCAACACTTGGTTGATGCATCCGTTGAGGATTTTGATCGCCAAATGAAGTTTTTATCGAGTAACTATAATGTCTTGCCATTGTCTGAAGCTATAGACGCTTTTGAAAATGCAGGAAATCGAGAAATCGTCTCACTAACCTTTGATGATGGTTTTGATGACCTTTACCACAATGTTTTTCCAATCCTTAAGAAATATAATATCAGGCCAACTATCTTTATCACGACGGGTTTAATAGGTACTTCTGATACGCTCTGGTCTGAAAGGTTGGTGTATGCCCTTAAGTCGAACATTGGGCGAACCTTAAGTGCAGCCCCGGATGGTGCGGACAAAACTATTGAAATTCAATTGTGCAATGTAGAAACGATAATTGAGGATTTCTTACGTTTCTTGAAGCGTATTCCAGACGATAAACGACAACAAAGACTCTTGGATCTTTTTGAGGAGCTGGGAATCGAACGAGAGCAAAGTTACCCTGATAGCAAAATGATGACCTGGGATATGGTCGAGGAAATGTCCGATTGGGGGGTGGAATTCGGTTCACACTCTGTAACGCACTCTGTTCTGGCAAATCTAGATGTGGAAAGTATGAAGGCAGAGCTCTTTCAGTCGAAGGATGCTATTGAGAAACGAATTGGGCGCTGTGAGGTGTTGGCCTATCCTGTGGGTGGCGTCGGGGCATTTAATCAGGATGTAATGGACGCCGCAAAAGAGGCGGGGTTTAAAGTAGCTTGTTCCTATTTATCGGGTGTTGTAAGTTCTATTGATCAGGGGATATATGAATTAAAGCGCTTACATGTGGATAGTACGGTCACACTAAGCTGGTTTAAAGGCTTGTTGACTTGTCCTAGGTATTTTGCTGCAAATTATATGGACGATTAAGGAGCGTGGCCTTTGTTGCATTAATAGCCTACTTGGCTTTTGTTTTAATTCGGCCTCAAGAGTTCTTTGGGCCGCTTATGGGGTTGCCGCTTGTAAAATTCTCACTCATTGTTGCTGCATTGTTTATGCTTGCTGACAAGAATCGTCGTTTTGATGCCCCGCAGAATAATTTATTGTTTTGGTTAATTCCAGTTATATTTTTATCAGCTTTTGTTAATAACTCTTTCGCATATGCAGTTGAAAATCTAACTGCTTATCTAACTTCGATTTTTCTTCCTTTTCTGATTATTCAAAATCTGGTGAATACTGAAAAGAAGCAGCATATTGCACTACTTTTAATGGTGGTTGCAGCTTTGGTTATGGTTAACGACGGCATGGCCCAAAAGGCATCAAATGACGGTGTGGGCTGGAGTGGTGCGGCTCTATCTCAAGGGACTAGGATTACTTACTTGGGAATTTTCAATGATCCGAATGATCTAGGGATGTACTTGGTAATGGTCCTGCCACTTACCTTCTACTTTTTTTATCGTGCAAATACCCTTCTCAAACCTTTGTTTATGTTTTCAGCTGGCTTTATATTGTATGGCATATATTTAACTAATTCGCGCGGAGCGTTGTTGGCAACAATGTCTCAAGTCGGTTTATGGTTCTTTAATCGCTATGGCCTAAAGAAGAGCATGATTGCCGGGGCATTTGCAGCACCTGTTGCTTTGGTTGTAATGAGTATGTTTAGGGAAATAGACTCCGAAGAAGCTTCTGCTGAAGGGCGCTTAGAAGCTTGGTATGAAGGTTTTCAGTTGCTTTTCTGGAAGCCGGTTTTGGGGGTTGGTATGGGGCAGTTTACAGATCATCACTATCTGACAGCTCATAATTCTTTTGTTTTGGTGTTTTCTGAGCTGGGCTTGAGTGGCTACTATTTATGGGTTGGGTTCTTAACATTTTCTGCTCTGATGTTATTGCTTATCTGGAATAAGAAAATAAAGGGGAGCTTATTTGAGAAGGCAAGTGCTACTGAACAGTCCATTGCTCGTACCTTAACTTATTCTATGCTTGGCTACTTGGCGACAGCTTTTTTCCTAAGCCGTTCTTATACACCTATGTTATATATTTTTTGTGCGATGTTTGTTGCGGGTTTTTATCGTACGACTGGATATCAAAAGGGTTACTATCGTCTCAGCTTTAAAGACTATTCAGGCAAGGTTTTTCTAGTATTTTCAGCCAGCTTGGTTTTGATCTATTTTACGGTCCGTTTTTTATTGTGAGGTTACTTTGCCTAAGAGCGTGTTAAAAAACACCTACTTTTCTTCGATAAATATCTACTTCGAATATTTGCTAGGTTTGATCATCTCTATACTGATCGCTCGCAGTTTGGGACCGGAGCAGTTTGGTGTCTATAGCTATCTGGTAAAAGTGGCGGGTATCAGTATTATTCTGACAAATGCAGGTATTTCTACTGGTGCAATAAAATTTATAGCGGAAGCACGTGCTCAGGGGCGCGAAGAAAAGATACCGGCAATATTTAAATACTTCCATAAGATCCAAATGCTCAAGACTGCTCTAGTAACAGGAGGCTTGACTGTGCTTGTGCTTCTTGTGCCAAACTTATTGATCGAAGAGCAGTACAGGCATTTACTGTTTTTTCTGATATTGGCAATTATTTTTAAAAGTGCGCATATGTATCGTGTGGGGGTGTTTAAAGGCTTCGAGCGTTTTGATTTCCTTGCTTATACCGTGTTGTTGGTGGCGCCAATAAACTTACTACTGGTTTGTGTGGTTAAATACTTAATGCCTGAATTGGCAAACTTCTACATGCTGTTTTCGGGCGTTGCTGTATGTTACTGGTTTATTTCGGGTTTTTACTTGAAGCGTTTGAGCCTAAAAAAGGGGGGGGAGCCAGCTATAACGCTTGATACGGCTTTACGGAAACGTATATCACATCATCTAAAAATTGTATCTATCAATACTATTATTGGCAGTCTGGCTATTGGGCAGTGCGAGGTTTTATTGTTAAAATATTACGCAAGTAACGAGGCTATTTCGTACTTTACGATTGCTCTGACTATCTCTGGTGCTGCCTTGTTATTGGTTCCCGGCGTATATAGCTCGGTTCTACTACCAGTTATTGCTCGCTCGGTGGCTGATGTAAATCAGGATCCTGCCGTGCGTATCAAGGAATCATCGCGTTACTTGTTCACATTAGGGGTAATGGTGGCCGCACCAACCTTGTATTTTGGCGAGCATGTGGTGGCGCTTCTCTATGGTGATGCCTTTTCTCAGGCGGGTATTATATTAGGGTTCTTTATTGTTGTGGGAACACTGAATGCTTTTAAGGAGCCGGTGAATGCTTATTTGCTCAGTGTTGATAAGCAGTCGCTGATGCTTAAGCTGAGTATTTTTGCGCTTATTCTGTCTTTGAGTGTGAATTTGACTCTCATTTCTCAGTGGGGGTTACAGGGTGCTATCACTGCATACATTATCGTGGCAATTGTTCTTGTTGTCGTGCTTCTCGGGATCGCTTATCGCTTCCTGGGGATTGTTCCGGATATCAGAAAACTATTGTGGGTGCTTGTTTCTGCATTTGTTTCCTTACAGTTCTCGATCTATGTATCCGGCTTTTTTGAGGGGGTTGTGGAAATTATCGTTGGCTATATTTGCTTCGGGTTAGTGTATCTGCTGTTGCTGATCGTGCTGAATGCACTGAGTGCCAGCGATTACCAAATGCTAAAAACGATGAGCGAGCGTTTAGGGCCAAAAGTGTCGGCAATAATTTGTCTGCTTGTGAATGTACGCTTAAAGATATAACAGGGACGAGATATGTATAGCTGGTTGTTTAGAACATTATTATATCCGCTTTATGAAACACATATGGCTAAGCGTAAGACGCTTGCTTATGTTCATGAGTACCAAGAAAACCAAAATCGTTCTCTATCTACTCTGGAGTCTATTCAACTAGATAAGCTTCGAGCCTTGCTGGTTCATACTTATGAGAATTGTGCTTTTTATCAGTCGCAGTGGGATCAGATTGGATTTGACCCCGCCGCTGTAGAGAGTGTCAAAGACCTTGAGGTATTACCTGTACTTGATAAAGATGTTATTCGTGATAACTACGAAGGCTTTGTAGCAGCTACACATAAAGGGAAGAACATTAAGAAAGCTACCGGAGGTTCATCCGGTGTGCCGTTCAGGTTTGAATTGGATCAAGAAAGTAATGAGCGCCGGCAAGGAGTCATGTGGAGAGGGTATGGAAACCTTGGTGCCGGGCTTGGTGTTAAATCACTTTATTTGTGGGGAGCGAACATTGCGCCTGTTGGTGCTAAGTCAGCCCTTAAAGATAAGCTTTATCACGCTTTCTATAATCGAAAGATATTAAACTCTTTCGAAATGACGGCATATAACTTGGGAACTTATGTTGAGCAGATTAACGCCTACAAAGCTGAGGCAATAGTTTCTTATGTCAACCCTTTGGTAACGTTGGCAGATTATATTATCGAGAATGATATAACCATTAAATCACCTAAGTCGATTTTGACTGGCGCCGAACCATTATATGAGTTTCAGCGGGAAAAAATCGAAAGAGCTTTCCGAGCGCCAGTATATAATACTTACGGTTGTCGGGAGTTTATGTTGATTGGTTCGGAGTGCAAAGAAAAGAATGGTTTGCATACAAATATTGATCACCTTGTTGTAGAGCTGTTGGGAGATCAAAATAAAGTGATTTCTGAAGCCGGAGTGTCTGGTGATGTGGTGGTAACCGACTTGCACAATTACGGCTTTCCACTTATTCGGTATCGAAATGGGGATCGTGCGACGATTTCTTCTGCTACCACTTGTCAGTGTGGTTCGCCTTTCCCGCTGCTTCAATCTATTGATGGCCGTAAGCTGGACGTGATTAAGACGCCCGATGGGAGAACTATTCCGGGCGAGTTTTTTCCTCATTTGCTAAAGGATTTCACCAGTATCAAACAGTTTCAGGTTGTGCAAAATACCTTGGATAGTGTTGATATTTTCTTGGTTTTATTTTCGGAGGATTCTGATCAGTTAAAACGAGTCAAACACTTAGTTGAAGAAAATGTTGGTAGCGAAGTGCTTGTGAATATTGAACTCGTTCCTGAGATCGCCTTAACATCAAGTGGTAAGCTGAGAGTCACTATCAGTAATTTATCATGAAGCTTCTTATCGTTACGAACTTATACCCACTGCCATGGGAACCGAATCGCGCAACTTTTAATAAGCAGCAGTTTGACCGCTTGGCAGAGCGGCATGAGCTTACACTTATCGTCCCAATTGCTTGGCCAGAATATCTTCGCAAGAGAGCGCAGATTAGTTCCTATTCTGCCAGCACTAAATACACAGTTAAGTATATTTGCTATTGGTATACGCCGAAGCTATTTCAGCAGCATTTCGGTCATTTTATGTTTTGGTCGGTCTTAAAAGGCGCGAGGGAGTTAATTTCCTTTTCAGATTTTGATGCAGTGCTAGGTAGTTGGGCGCATCCTGATGGTTTTGTTGCGCAAAAGCTCTCATATAGGCTGAAGCTACCTTATTTTATTAAGGTGCACGGCAGTGATATCAATGTGCTGACAGAGGATAAGAATAGAAATAAACAGATTCAACAAGTATGCAAAGGGGCTACGCATATTTTTACGCCCTCTGATGCTTTGCGGCTTAAGGTTTGTGGCTTGGGAGTTGAGAAGTCTAAGGTAACCAGAGTATACAACGGTGTTGATAATAAGTTGTTTTATCCAGAGGAAATAGCGTCAAATCCTTATTTCTTATTTGTCGGAAACCTTAAAAAAGATAAAGGTGTGTTAGACCTCCTAGATGCGTATGATGGCTATGTAAAAAGTGGAGGGAGTAAACTATTAAAGTTTATTGGTGATGGCGCTATGAGCCCGGTATTGGCTGAAAGAGTCGCTGCTTATGGCTTAGAGGCCAAAGTTTCTATGTTAGGAGCCCTAAAGCATGCTGATACAGCAAAGTATATACGCCAAAGTGGTTTGTTAATACTTCCTTCGTATCATGAGGGAGTTCCAAATGTACTGCTTGAGGCTGCAAATTGTGGCGTACCGGTAGTTTCTACTCGAGTAGGTGGCATTCCAGAAGTGGTTAAGGATGGAGTTTCAGGTATTTTAATCGAAGCAGGCGATTGTGAGGCCTTAACTAAAGCTATGGTGGACTTTGATCTGAATACTGCTTGCTGGAATAGAGAAGTTATTAAGGCTCACGGAAACCTGTTTTCATGGCCAAAGAATGTAAATGAAATTGACCAAATTATATGTAAAGCAGTACAAGGAAGTTCGGATGCATAATAGCCGTAATGTAATATTGATTTGTAATTATTCCAAAAAAATTGGACAGAGTATATTTACGTGTTGAAGCAACTTTTAAAGACGTTAGTAGCTAAACTGCTTCCCTCATCAGTTTTATTGCTGAAGGGGGCGTCAGGAGAGGCTTCTGTTTACCTGACTTTTGATGATGGTCCAACGCCTAATGTTACCGATAAGTTGTTTAGCTTATTAGAAAAGCATAATGCTAAGGCGACATTTTTTGTAATTGGGAAAAAACTAGAACAACACTTCGAAATTGGGAAGAGCTTGGTAGAAGCTGGTCATGTGGTGGGTAACCACTCTTATGACCATATTGATTTTGGGCGTTTGCCTCTAGGTAAACAGCTAAAACAGGCAAATGATGCGGATGCTTGGATTAGTAAGCTGGAACAGTCGGGTTCCAGGTTGTTTCGGGCGCCGCAAGGGCGCTGGAGTTTTGGTTTGCTGTTTTCGTTAGTGAAAAACAAATTTCGTCCAGTGCATTGGAGCTACGATTCATTAGATTATTCCAATCTGAGTGCTGATCAGATTGTTGAAAACTTTAAGCAGAAACCGGTTGTAAATGGTGAAATTCTTTTATTTCACGACGACGCTGAGAAGTGTGTGCAGGTGCTAGAGATAATGCTTCCTCTATGGGAGAAGCAAGGGATTCAGTTTAAGGTGATTAGTTAATTATGAACATAGTTTACCATCATAGAACTCGTGGGCATGGTGCTGAAGGTGTCCATATTATGGGAATCGTCAATGCATTTAGAAAGATGGAACACCAAGTAACACTTCTTTCTCTTCCAGGCTCAGACCCGGAACATAAGGAAGAGCAGGTCTCTGGAAATAGTGTAAAGCAAGAAAGGGCTCCTTCCTTGATGTCTAGAATGCTCCATAAGCTAATGGAGATGACTAAGTATGTGCCTGAGTTTGTTTTCGAATTGATAGAACTTGCCTATAACCTAATCGCTTATATGCGGGTAGGTAAACAGCTTAAATCTCAAAATGCTGACATGTTATATGAGAGATATTCACTATTCATGTTTGGCGGTGTGTTGAGAGCTAGAAGGCTTGGTATTCCGGTTATTCTTGAAGTGAATGATGCTGCAATCGTTGAGCGGGTGCGGCCTTTGTTTTTTAAGGGGTTGGCTCGAAGAGTAGAAAAATGGGTGTTTAAGAAATGTGATGGGGTAGTGTTCATCTCTACTAATTTCAAAAACACTGTTGAGCGTGAACACGGAGTGATTGCCCCCAGTGTTATTTGCCCAAATGCGGCGGATATTGAACAATTTACCTTAGCTGGGGTAGATCGAACTCAAGTCAAAAAAGATCTAGGGCTCGAAGGCAAGGCGGTTTGCGGCTACGTTGGGGCCTTTGTTTACTGGCACGGCATTGATTGGTTTGTCAAAGAAATCGCACCTCGTTTAGCTGCTGAGCCTCAATTAGCTTTATTGTTGGTCGGTGATGGTGTTGTGTTTGAAGAGATCTTGGCTGTTGTGAGGGATAATGGTCTACAGGGGCAAGTGATTATGCCAGGTCGTGTGCCACATGAAAAAGTTGGGGATTATATTGCTGCAATGGATTATGGCATCCTTCCTGATTCCAATGAATACGGTTCGCCAATGAAGCTTTTTGAGATGATGGCGATGGGGGTTGCCTTGGTTTCGCCGTCATTCGAACCGATTGCAGAAGTCGTTGAAGATGGGGGAACTGGTTGGCTATTCCCCCCAAATGACAGAAAAAGTGCGGTTGAAAAGGTCATTGAACTATCAAAAGATACTCAAAATATCGAAAGAGTTGGCGAGCAGGCTGAGTCTTATATTCGTGATGAAAGGCAATGGACACATAATGTTCAGAAAATTTTAACGTTATTGTGAGGTCTTAGGTTTCGATGCTTAAATTGTTTCTTCAGGATATGCGCTATAAACAGAAGGTATTTGCTGATGATGGCGCCCCGGTAAGTTTGTTAAAAATATTCTTGAGTGATGGTACCTGTGCCAACTTTTTATACCGCTTGATGCAGGCTTGTTCGTCGTCTCGCCTGGGTTTGCCCTTCGCATTGTTGTTTCAATATCTGAATAAGTTACTTAACCAATGCGTTATTGGTTTAAGGGCTGATTTTGATAAAGGTTTTGTGCTGATGCACCCCGTTGGTGTTGTCATCAATTCCAATGTTCAAGGTGGACAGCGGATAGTCGTCGAGAGTGGTGTTGTAATCGGCGGTGAAAAAGGAAAAACACCTTGCCTGGGGGGAAATATTTTTATTGGTGCTGGCGCGAAGGTTATTGGTGGTGTCAGTGTAGGGGATAATACCAAAGTCGGTGCGAATGCTGTCGTGGTGAAGGATGTGAGTCAAGGGGATACAGTTGTTGGTATTCCTGCTAAGCCTGTTAAAAGAGTGAAAAAGATTGATGCTTGAAATGATATTTTGGATATCTCTCGCTTTAGTGGTTTATAGCTATGCGCTATATCCGCTTGTACTAATTTGCTTGAGCAGTTTCCGGCAGGCCAAAAAAGATATGTCATTTGTCCTGAAGAAAGACTCTAGAAGAGCAGATAATGTGCTTGAGAGTGATTTACCTGCTGTGGGTGTGATTATATCTGCCTTCAATGAGAGCGACTGTATTGCTGACAGAGTTAAAAACCTTCAAGAATTAAATTATCCAAAAGATAAAATTAAGTATTATATTGGCTCTGATGGTAGTAAAGATGATACCTCAAGCATTTTGTCAGCTATTGAAGATCCAAACCTGGTATTCATTGATTTTGAGGAAAATCGTGGTAAAGCTTCTGTTTTAAATGACTTGGTAAATCAAGCTGAAGAGGAGTTGCTAGTTTTTTCAGATGCGAATACAGAGTTTCAGGCGGATTCTATTCGTATGCTCGTGCGGCATTTTCAAGGGGATAACCAGGCTGACGCAGTGTGTGGAGAGCTGGACCTATATGCGGAAGAGACTGGTGAAAACTTAGATAGTGCCTACTGGCAGTATGAAAGAATATTGAAGTTTAATGAGTCTAGAATTTCGGCTTTATTAGGGGCAAATGGAGCGATTTACCTTATTCGTAAGCAGCTTTATAAGCCGATACCTCCCGACACTGTAGTAGATGACTTTACGATTGTTTTTCAGGTTGCTGTCGATGGCGGCGTTGTTAAATACGAGCCTGAAGCGGTTGCTCGTGAAGAGGTTGCGCCTTCTTCAGCTGATGAATATAAGCGTCGTGTTCGAATTGGTGCTGGAAATTTTCAGGCTTTCAGTCGCTTTTTGGCAGTGCTGAGTCCTCAGTATGGTGCCTTATGGTTCTCATATATCTCTCATAAAGTACTTCGCTGGCATGCACCGCATTTATTGCTTGTTGCCTTTTTCTGTTCGTTGGTTCTTTCATTTAACTCTTTCTTATACTCAAGTTTATTCATTATTCAGTTATTAGTTTATTTTGCTAGTTACCGTTGTAGAGACTCACTGATTTCAAACAAGTTGGTCAAGCTGGTTATCTTTTGGGTGAATATGAATTTTGCTTTAGGGCACGGAGCTTTGCGCTACTACAGTGGTGGTGTTAAAGGAACATGGGATAGCACAAATCGCTAAGGTTAGGCTTAGAAAAGGAAGGGGAATATTTTGTTTGGTTTGATTAGTGGTCTGGTAGTGTTATGTCTAGCGGTGTTCGCATTGGCTGTTGTCATGATACGAAAAAAGAACATGCACATATGGTTGGGGCATTATATTTCTATCAGGCTTAAAGGTAAGCCAAAGGTAGATGGGCCAGTGCACATCATGTT
Source organism: Oleiphilus sp. HI0043 (assembly GCF_001634935.1). NCBI lineage: Bacteria > Pseudomonadati > Pseudomonadota > Gammaproteobacteria > Oceanospirillales > Oleiphilaceae > Oleiphilus > Oleiphilus sp. HI0043. Next base: position 68,398 of record NZ_LWEY01001600.1, read on the forward strand.
TTGTTTTGTGGATCACTATGAACCTCAGTGGGGGCGCCCGAATAGTCTAGAGGTTGAGCGGCAACGAGTTGATCGTTGGCATCAGGAGTATCCTGCTGCTTTTGGCCATATTCTAGATGCTGATGGTTGCTTGCCTAAGCATAGTTATTTTTACCCTGAAGAAGAATATCGTAAAGAACACTTGGATAAGTTGCAGGACCTTTGTGCTCAAGGTTTTGGTGAGCTTGAAATACATTTGCACCATGAAGATGATACGAGTGATAACCTGCGTGAAACATTGACTCGTTTTGCAAAAACCTTAAATGAAGAGCATGAAGGCTTGGCTGTTAATCCGGAAACTGGTTTGCTCTCTTATGGTTTTATTCATGGCAACTGGACTTTGGATAATTGTCATCCGGAAGGTAAATGGTGTGGGGTCAACGACGAGTTGATTGTGCTAAAGGAAACAGGTTGCTACGCAGACTTTACCCTGCCTTCTGCTCCCAGTGAGACCCAAACCTCAACGGTAAACTCGATATATTATGCTACTGACGACCCATTGCGGCCTAAGTCTCATGATAAAGGAGTGAAGGTAAAAGTGGGGCGTGAGTCATCTGGTGATTTGATGATTATCCAGGGGCCTCTGTGCCTGAACTGGAAAGAGAGAAAATGGGGGGTTATGCCGAAAATAGAAGCGGGTGATGTTCGCAAGTCAATACCCCCTTCTGAACACCGTGTTGATATGTGGGTGGATCAACATATTCATGTTGAGGGGCGGCCGGAATGGGTATTCGTCAAAATACATACACATGGTACGCAAGAGATGGATATCGATACATTGTTAGGTGAACCTACAGTAAAAATGTATGAGTACCTGGCTTCAAAATATAATGATGGCGAGAAGTATAAGATGCATTTTGTTTCATCAAGAGAAATGTATAACATCGTAAAAGCTGCAGAAGCAGGAAAGACGGGTAACCCTAATAAATTCCGAGATTTCTTGATACCTAAGCCTAAGGGGGTTTAAAAAAGCTTGTCATTTTATTGACGTATTTAGGTGTCATTAGTGTTGGCTATTCGTCGCGCAGTGTGTTGAATTAGTCTAAGTAAAATGCTTTTAAGAGCGTTAGAGTAGTGGTTACAAAATTAATGTATTTTTTGCTAGATATGTCTGCAGCTTGACCTACTTTTGTTATGTAAGGGTCAAACTTTTTTACATTTGTCATTCGTTAAGAATTTTAAGAGGTACATCACGATGAAAGCTTTAAGATCGTGTTTTATGAGATATAGTGCTGGAGCATGTCTACTCATAGCGGGGACATCAGTTCATGCGTTAAATACGCAGATCACCTTACAAGCTGATAGTGAAGTAACGCCGACAAACTCTGAGGTCGTCACCTTTGGTTTGCCTCTGGCAGCGGGTGAAGTGACTGATATTTCGGAAATCAAGGTTCTGAATGGTTCAACGGAATTAGCAGCCTACGTTGAAGGTGGCTTACGTTACCATTGGTCTGATAACTCTATTCGTTCGGTGACAATCCAGCTGCAAAATGTCGATATGACCGGTGGTAATATAGACCTGACAATTACAGATGGTGGTGCAGCAGTCACACGCTTGTCTGAAGTTGCACACTCTCTAGGTTGGGCGGCTGCAGGCGCAGATAAAAATAACCTGCCTTACCCACGAATTTTTGCCTTGCACGATACAAGCTATTTGTCCGAGTCAGGCCTGATTCCTCCTTATGTGCCCTCAAGTGGTTCGTCAGACGGTTTTGAGCAATACCAAGTAGGGCAGTTCGAAAATTGGGCTGGTGGGCTTGATTATAGCGCTTCCAGTGGAGGTAATTGGTTGTTTGATCGATCAAGTGCCATGTTCAAAGCGTATATGTCTACTGGGCGGGTAGAATTCTTAAAAGAGGCATTCCTATCGAAGCAGTTCTACTTCTCGCATGTGCGGAATGATGGAACGGCCCCGGCAATGGCTGGTGGTGATGGTTGTTTTACATTTGGTGGTGTTGCTTGTGCTGATGGGAAATATATTGCTCCGCAGCAGGCTAAATTGAGCTGGGCCCTTACTGGCGATGATAGTCAATGGGATGATCCATTAATTACCAATATGGCGTTACAATCTGACTTGGGATGGAATCAATATGGTACGAGAGACACCTTTAATAACGAGAATGAAGGTTTTACTGAGCGCGGGGCAGGTATAGCAGGACTAGCAGAGATTAATGCCTATGAAATGACGGCTGATTCAACGGTTTTAGCTCACCTTAATGAGCGAATTAACTCTCTGAAAGATATGCAGCAAACTGAAAAAACCTGGGATGTAGAAAATGGTTGGACACCGAAAAGTGGTGGCTTTACTCATAATATCGATGTTCACGAAGGTGTGCATAATGAGGGGAGTGCACCATTAGGTGATAGTAGCTCTAGAGGCTTCTCAGCATGGATGACTGAGAATATCGTAGATTTCCTCTGGCAAGCTTACTGGATAACAGGAAATACCGATGCGCCAGAAATGCTAAGACGCATCGCGTCTGCAGTTGAAAATTATGGCTTTACCTCGAATTACAATTCAGAGCTAGGACAGTATGTAAGGAAGGAGGGTTTTACCGGGTATAATAAAACTAAGAGCTGTAATACTACCGGTGCCGAAACAGACTTAGTTTACATGGCGAGTGCTCATGCCCCGTTATCATCTCGGATTAGTGATGACTGGTGGCCCTATTACTCTGATACACATAATATTGAAACAGTTTTGACTCTCGGTGCAGGTTACTACTTTGAAACCGATGAGGCTAAAAAGGTTCAGCTTTCTACTCGAATCGGTAAGATTATCGAAGGCTGGGTAAACCCGAACTGCGCAGAGGTCTTTAGCAATGTTTATAGGCTTTTCAATTGGCAGCATCGTTCTAACTCTGTTCGTACATGGCAGTGGGTTGCAGAGCAAAGTGGCGTAGAGGTTGTGACTCCAGCACAAAGTTTACCACTGGCTCCAGGTTTATTTGTGGCTCGAATAGTTAGTACAGGTGGTACGGATTCTGGCAGCACAGGTGGTACAGATTCCGGCAGCACAGGTGGTACAGATTCCGGCAGCACAGGTGGTACAGATTCTGGCAGCACAGGTGGTACAGATTCTGGCAGCACAGGTGGTACAGATTCTGGCAGTACAGGTGGTACAGATTCTGGCAGTACAGGTGGTACAGATTCTGGCAGTGCAGGTGGCGATATCATCCCTGTTTTTGTAGCGACGGCATCTTGCTCGGCTGGGGATGATCCTCACTGGCAATGTGGTGGTC
>NZ_LWEY01001601.1:0-1864 GCF_001634935.1 Oleiphilus sp. HI0043
AAGAAATCATCGCGCTTGGTGTTTTCTAATGGTTGATAAGCGCCAATGCTGAAGCGGAAGTTTGCCGGACCCATATCAGCTAGTTGCTGCTTGCCCAAATTGATCAGTAAGTATGGCAATTCAAGTTCGCATAGTTTTTCTCTTACTACACGAGAAAAAGGGCTGGATTCGAAGCTATATAGCGTCAATGGGAGTTTAGCCGCTTTTGCAGGGCGCGCGTGGACACCTGCATTATTACGTAAAACACTAGCCAGTTTGGATGCCGTATCATTCATTAAACTGCGGCGGAGTTGCTTAGGGACTTCCAAGCCCCTGTACTCTTTAAATAGGTAAGTAACAATTTCATCGCGGCCAGCAATATTGAGGTCAGTGTTGGGGTCGAATAACCTTGGGAGCGTCTGGCTGCCGGATTCTTGTGCAAGTTTTTTTATATCACGCCCACCGATTGGGCAGGGGGCTACCATTGCATCAAGGTTGAGTTCGGTCAGTGCTTCCCTGACAAACCGACATTCCGGGCAACCTTCTCTGTCGAATATAACCAGCTCCTGCTCAGGTTGTATTGCAACCTTGCTCGCTGACGTGCCACGCCAAACACGTAGTGTTGATGCAAGGGTAGACGTGGTGATGTCGAATAAGTTTTTCATAGCGATCCTCCATAATAAGCACGGCTGCATTGTAAGGCTTAATCGTTTGTTTGTCATAGACAAATATCGGCTGTGTCTACCCATAAATTATTATATGAGGCTGTAAGTTCAGGCTGAGTTACGGGTTTAAGGCTATAATAAGATGATTATGGTTTGTTGCTACCTGCATAGAAAGAAATCACGCGTGAGGTTGTATTATGTTCACGAGTATTACAGATCTATTTAAACTAGGTATTGGACCTTCCAGCTCTCATACTAATGGCCCTATGATTGCCGCAAAGGACTTCGTCACTAAGATAAAGGCTATAAATCCCACCTTTCTTAAAGGCAAGCGCCTTAATCTTAGGTGCCGCTTGACAGGTTCCTTAGCGTATACGGGTATTGGTCATGGTACAGATACGGCAATCCTTCTGGGTCTCAATGGCTATTCGCCGGCACAGGCCGCTAAGCTTTCATTCAACGGTAATTTAGAAAAAGCGATTGATAGTTTTCAGCAAAAAAACTTTATCGAAATTGTTCAAGGTGTGTGTGTAAACTTTGGCCCAGCGTCGGGAATAGAGTTTGATATGAAGCTCGTGTACCCGGAACATCCGAATGGTTTCAGCTTTACGCTATCAAGTGCTGGTGAGAAAGAACGGGTCATTTTGTCTGAAACGTACTTTTCCGTTGGTGGCGGTTTTATTTTAACTAAAGATGAACTTGCCGATAAGAGTAAGCGCCAAAAGGAGAAAAAAGGGAGGCGTAAAGTGCCGTTCGGCCACAGCCAGAAACATACCTATTCAAACATGAGTGAGTTGCTGTCTATCGCCGAGAAAGAAGATAAAAGCTTTGCAGTAATTCAGATGGAAAATGAATGCATGAGTAGTGCTGAGAGTGTTACTGAGGCAAATATTTGCACAGTTAAGGAGGCGATGTTTGCAAGCATAGAACGTGGTTTATCTGCTGATGGGCAACTGCCCGGAGGACTGTTATTAGAGCGGCGTGCAAACAAGTTATATTCCGATCTTAGCGCGAATCCCAGTAATGCTAGTGTCAATGATTGGCTTTGTGCATACGCAATGGCGGTCAATGAAGAGAATGCTGCGGGACAAGCAGTCGTAACCGCGCCAACAAACGGTGCGGCGGGTGTAGTCCCAGCATTGCTTTATTATCTAACCAAGCATGAAGAGATTTCAGAATCTAAGTCACGAGAGTTTCTGCTAACTGCGACAGTCATCGGC
>NZ_LWEY01001602.1:0-1075 GCF_001634935.1 Oleiphilus sp. HI0043
ACGAAGATTATTTAGAGTTGGAGTTAGTGAAGTACTTCTAAAATTAGTGATTTTATGTCTAACTTAAATTTATTTATGTTTTTTTGTTGGTAAAGCTCGCTATATTGCTGTGATGACATACACTTTTGTTAAGTGCTGTGTAAATTGTAATTGAATGTTGAGAAATGCCATGTCTACTTTTATCTCATCTCCGAGTTCTAGCGCTGAAGGCGGGAGCCGCGTAGAGACAACCAATTTTGTGATCGATGCAAAGCACGATATCTTGACGATCGATATGCTTGGAACATGGAATGAGGGGAATACCTTAGACTATGTCGCTAGTTACAAACGCTTGGTTCACCGCTATTTTACCCGAGAGTGGGCTTGTGTGATCAACTTGAAGGGCATGGATATGCTTCTATCCGAGTCGTTTCAAATCGAAACACTAAAGGCGCTTAATGCTTGGTCTTATATTAAAGGAATGAAGGCTATTGCTGTTGTATTTAGTAGCAATAACCGAAGTCACTTGCTCTATCAGTTCGAAGAAATATTCAAGGTTAAGCACCCCTATGCAACGTCGGTATGCTTGAGTGAATTTGAAGCTTCTCAATGGCTTGATTCTCAGGGGTTTAAGATGAAAACCTTGAATTCGTCACCAAAACTAACAAGCATTGCTGTATAATCTCCGCGTTCATTGTCTAACAATTCTAGTTGCTTTCGCGGGTGATTTATTTTGATAAAAGTCTTAGTCGTTGATGATCATGATCTGATTCGTGCAGGTATTGCGCGTATGTTGCTTGATGACGGTGCGATTGAGGTAGTCGGTGAAGCATCTTCTGGTGAAGATGCTTTAAGCAAAGCGCGCGAACATTCCCCTGACGTTGTCTTGATGGACCTCAAAATGCCCGGCATTGGTGGGCTAGAGGCAACACGAAGGCTAAAGCGTCAAAATGAGCAAACAAAAGTCGTAGTTGTAACAGCTTGTATTGATGATCCTTACCCAAGCCACGTTTTAGAATCGGGTGCTTCGGCATATGTTTCGAAGAACAGCCATATTTCTGAGATGATCAAGGCAATCAAGCAAGTTCATAGCGGC
>NZ_LWEY01001603.1:0-614 GCF_001634935.1 Oleiphilus sp. HI0043
ATTATGGAGTGCTAAAACAACGCTCTGGTGAGAAGAGATGATCTTAGCGATCAAGCGCTCGGCTTGTAGCTCATCCACCGCAGAAACCGGCTCGTCGCCGAGAAAAATATCCCGTTCCTGGATCAGCGTTCGAGCTAATGCTGCACGCTGTTGCTGACCGCCAGATAAGGTCTCGGCACGCGCTTTCAAGTGTTCTTGTAAACCTAAAGATTGTGCAAGCAAGGCTACCTTTTTTTGAACCGCCTTCTGAGGAAAAAACAAATTCAAAGCGTTATAGAGAAAATTGTGCTTATCCAACTGCCCCATATAAATGTTATGGAACAAAGATAAACTGGGGACCAAAGCCGGCGCCTGCTGACAGAAGGCAATATCATCGGGGCGCAGCTGGTATAGTGCTTTGAGTAAAGTACTTTTACCTGCACCACTCTTGCCAAGCAGTGCGACTTTTTCACCGGCCTTAATTTCTATCTCCAAGTCACGCAGCACGGTATTACCTTGCCACGCTAAATCCTGCTTGGAGAGATGAAATATGGTTTTTGTCGGTGCCCCCGTATCAAGCATATTAGTCAATCAAACCAATGCTTTTAGCGGTATCCAAAATTGCCTGATAATCT
>NZ_LWEY01001604.1:0-926 GCF_001634935.1 Oleiphilus sp. HI0043
GTCTCATGATTCATTAGCGTTACATCTGCTTCTTGAAGAACATCCGGGTAAGTCGCGACACTATCGTCTGGGTCTATATCCCCCCAACCGATAACGCGCAAGGAATCACCTTCAGCAATTTTGCGCATATCTGCCTCTGTCGCCAACGGAAGCGTCGGCACATCACTCACAGCCTCAGCAAGCTGAAACAATAAATAATCGCCATTCTCAGCCTCATTATATTCTATGAGATTAACGGCTCGAGCATTACTCTGCTCTGGCAAATCATATCCAGACGAGTTACTCAAATCATACGCACCAATAACCGCAACAATGCTATCCAAAGCCTCCCCGGCGTAGCAGTGAGATGCCGTTAATACATAGTATTCATCCACCAAGGTTGCACCACAAAAGTGCTCACCAGTATATTTATTTTGTAATGACACCATCCAAGGGTAATCCCTAAACTCAGCGTCAACACCACCAATAATCCTATTTTCCGCGCGAGCCCAACCTGAAGAAACAACGAGCATTACAATCACCACACTCATGGCACGATAGGTTTTCGATATACCTGCAGCGTTTCGACGAAAGAAAAATAGCACTGCCAAAAACACTAGCGCTAGTGGGTGGAATGCTCCACCACTAGACTTTGAATTGCTAGGACTTGTATCCTCAGCTACATCTGGGTTATCTGCTGTAAAATTAACCGACTTCAAATACAAGGTCTTGCCTTCATCCCCTAATGAACTTTCACTCGTAGAACGCCAAAGTTCTCCCCTAGCCATGCGCCACTCAACAGTATTGACCTGATCTTCAGGTAACACGATAGTCTCACGACCATAAGCCTCAGCCGGCTTATATTCACTAAGCTCTTCACCATTTATCCACAATGAGACATCCATTACACTCGTATCATCTACTTTCCAGTCAAAGCTCAATTGGCC
>NZ_LWEY01001605.1:0-818 GCF_001634935.1 Oleiphilus sp. HI0043
CTAGAAAAGGGATTGGTTTACCTAGAACAGGTTTCGCAAATCGGCCTGACAAGATAGATGACTTACTTAAGAATGTCGGTGGCGCACCCGTTGTCATTAAGTTATTGGAAGGCACTCAGGGCATTGGTGTTGTATTAGCGGAAACGACAAAGACAGCCGAAAGCATCATTGAGGCATTTATGGGTCTAAAAGCAAACATCCTTGTACAAGAGTACATTAAGGAGGCAAATGGTGCTGATATTCGCTGTCTTGTGGTGGGAGATAAAGTCGTTGCTGCAATGAAACGTCAGGCTGCGCCTGGTGAGTTTCGCTCAAACCTACACAGAGGGGGCTCGGCTGAAATAGTTCGCTTATCGCCAGCTGAAAGAAAAACAGCAGTCGATGCAGCAAAGACAATGGGCTTATCAATGTGCGGTGTAGATATTCTTCGAAGTGCTACCGGGCCCGTTGTCATGGAAGTGAACTCTTCCCCGGGGCTAGAAGGCATTGAAACGGCTACCGGCAAAAATGTAGCGGGGATGATTATTTCGCATATCGAAAAGAAGGCAAAACCCAACGCAACCAAAACTAAAGGGAAAGGTTAGTTATTAGTTGAGACAATGCAAATATTAGTTGAGATATTACAATGAGACAGAGCTTTTCCATAGCAGGACGTGACATCAAACCGGGTGAATCAGCATACATTGAAATGCCCACCGTTGCGCTGTATACCGACACCGAAATGTCGATGCCGGTATACGTGAAACACGGTAAAAAAGATGGCCCGGTATTGTTCGTTAGCGCTGCGATTCATGGTGATGAGTTAAATGGTACTGAGA
>NZ_LWEY01001606.1:0-1099 GCF_001634935.1 Oleiphilus sp. HI0043
GCAAACACGCGCTAAGTGGAAGCATATCTGAGCCTTCTAGCACAGCCTGCTCAGTTTCGATTCGCTTAAGTTGGAAGGCGATTGAGTCCGCTAGACGAACGGCAGCCTTTCCTGTCGGGGCGAGCAACCTTACTTTTGCTGGTCGGCCCAAACGTAGCCTGAATGATTGATCGACCAAGTGCAACAGGCTTGCTGCTGTGGTGGTTTTTCCGGTACCGGGTCCCCCAGCAATCAAAGTTGTTTTTTGCAGCAAAGCATGTGCAGCTGCAACGGCTTGCCAGTCTGGTTTCTCGTCTGAGTCCACACCATTTAATGCAAACATGCTTTTTAAACACTGACTCAAACGATCCAACTGAGACTCGCTGAGTGCTTCGTCACTCAGGCTTTCACTGCTCACCCTTTTCGCTAACCAAGCTTCGAATTCACACTGTAGATTCCAATAACGAGTCAAATACAGCTTATCACCCGAAACAACCAAGGGCTTGACACTCTGTTTTGCATGCAGCCTCTTATGAGCTCTCGCTTGTGAGAAGTCATCGACGACGGAGAGCTGCAATAAGCTAGCTTTGAAGTCGTGATCAAGTCCTATCTTATGAGCTGACAAGGCAATACAGATTTGCCCCTTACTCGTCGCGTAGGACAGTTCACAGATTAAAAGCGCTAAGCTGCTGGCATGCTGTCGCTCTTCTTCTAACAAACCTTTAACCACAAACTCTGCGGCGTAAAGATCAAGCCAGCGATATGCAGTATTTTGTGCCTCGACCTGCTGAGCAAGGTTTTTCAGTACAGGCGTTTTAATTAAACTCATGCGCCCTCCAAATGCAGGTCGAGTGCTTCTATCAAAGCCGCTTCAGGTTTGATGAAATAGACACCCGTTTGCGATGCGCCCAACTCGTTCCCATCAGAGTTAAGTGGCATACCACGAAGATAGAGATAATATACACCACCAAAATCTCGTTCATAACGATAAGCAGCTCCCAAGCGTGCTTTTAGATAGCGATGTAAGGCAAGACTATAGATGAGGTACTGTAAGTCATAGCGGTGATCAAGCATCGCTTCAGAAAGTTTGTCGTGCGTATAATCTTCAAGTTGATCGCCT
>NZ_LWEY01001607.1:0-616 GCF_001634935.1 Oleiphilus sp. HI0043
TGTCGCGGTGGACGATTTTAATATGGGCGCCATGGAGAATAAAGGTCTGAATATCTTCAATTCATCCTGTGTTTTGGCAAAGCCCGATGCAACAACAGATGCGGGTTATCAGCGCATTGAGGCGATTGTTGCACATGAGTATTTTCACAACTGGTCTGGCAATAGAGTTACTTGCAGAGATTGGTTCCAGCTAAGCCTGAAAGAAGGGTTTACCGTATTTAGGGATTCAGCATTTTCTGCCGATATGAATTCCTCCGTGGTTAAACGTATCGAGGATGTAAATGTTCTGCGAACCGCACAGTTTGCTGAAGATGCAGGCCCGATGTCACACCCGGTTCGTCCGGCTTCCTATATGGAAATTTCAAACTTCTATACCCTGACGGTTTATGAAAAAGGGGCAGAGGTTGTTCGCATGCTGCATACTCTCTTAGGGCCGAAGCAGTTCCGGGCAGGGAGTGATTTATATTTTGACAGGCATGATGGGCAAGCGGTCACAACTGAAGACTTCGTTTCGGCAATGGCTGACGTTTCCGGGATGGATCTGGAACAGTTTAAGCTCTGGTACGATCAGGGCGGGACGCCAGAGCTGCAAGTGAGTTCTAGCTATAATGCCAAT
>NZ_LWEY01001608.1:0-1030 GCF_001634935.1 Oleiphilus sp. HI0043
AGTACCGGCAACATCAGAATTTGGTAGGGTAAGCCATCTAATACAACGGTTTGCATCAGACCGCCATTTTCCTCTGCTTCTGACAACAAGTGCTTAAAGGGGAAGTTCTGGCTTTTACCTGTGCTGGCAATCAAGTCACCTTCGAGTGAGGCGATCATCATCAAGTCAGCGCCTATTCTAGCCCCATGATTGTCGAGCACTGAGCCAATAGTTGAACGGTCCTGATCCAGCACAGCGGCTTTAAAACCAAAGTCTGAGGTCAGTACCTCAGCAGACTCGAACAACTGGTTACCTCGCAGCGCCAGTAACTGTTCAAAAACCTTTTGACCTACGACGAGCTTCTCTCTCGCCTGCTCAGCGACACTATTGTTAGTCGCTAATAACACTGCCGAAATCGTCATAATCGACGAGACAATAATTAAACTTAAAAAGGATAGTAGGATTTTTTTTCGCAAGCTCAAGTCAATAATCATCGCGATCCCTTCTATACGCTCTGAACTGACGTCGCGTCTTTTCCTTTTTGAGCTTCAAGGTAATCGTGACTGTTTCATGCTTACTATCGATAGCTTTTCTAACTAAACCGGCTTTCCCCTCTAAGCGAGGATGCCAAATGAGCAGTTCTTCAGCTGTCTGAGAAAAGGTAAGTTTGCCGCTTTCATCGCTCACACCATAATTAGGCCATGGTGACACATAGATATAGCCCAACATTGAGTCATGAATATTGCAACCTAGTGCCACTAAACCCGGCTGATTAAAGGTAATCGGCTGTTCGGGAACTCCTTGATATAATTTAATTTCAAACTTTTTGGGTTGGGAAAAGGAATAGACATGGTGACGGATATTATCACTATTGGGAAAGACAACCGCTTGCCCTTGGTCTATCGCCAATACATGAGGTACAAAGGCAATATCAAGCTGATCCATAATGGCCGGCGTTTCCTCTGCTTGCTCAATATTTCCTTCGGGTATCGCTACATAAGCGTCTTTAACCGGTTTACCGTTCTGATCAAGCACTAAAACCTCAAAAGCA
>NZ_LWEY01001609.1:0-790 GCF_001634935.1 Oleiphilus sp. HI0043
TTCTTGATCACATCACCGAGCACCTTGGTACTGGATGGCTCACCAACCAGGCACCAATCAATTTTTTCATTACGCGCCTCCAATGTTTCAACAACCTTAACGGTACCGTTTGTTGCTGGTCCTTCTTCATCGCTGGTAATTAAGTAAGCGATAGAGCCTTTATGGTCGGGATGTTTTTTAACAAAGCGCTCACAGGCGGTGATAAATGCAGCCAGGCTACCCTTCATATCAGCTGCGCCACGACCATGTAGCATATCTCCCTGAATACGGGCCGAAAAGGGTGAGTATGTCCACTCTTGTTCAGGGCCAGTAGGGACAACATCGGTATGACCGGCAAACGCAATTAAAGGTGCTTCGTTACCTTTGCGAGCCCAAAGATTGGTCACATCCTCAAAGATCATTGTCTCGGCTTTGAATCCGAGAGGAGCCAAATGACGCATCATAATATCCTGACACTCACAGTCTTCTGGTGTGACAGAGGGCTGCTGTATAAGTGCTTGGCTAAGTTGGATCGTGTCAGTTGTGGTATCACTCATAATTTGGCTCGTCGTTTTAATCGTTTTGTATATGCAAAAAAGCGCATCCATAGATGTAAGCATTAAAAAGCTTTGATTATGAGTGCGCCTTCAAGAACTGTCCTGTTAGGGCAGTGTTAGTTGCTTAGCCAGATACTAGTTGTTGGCGTGAAGCTCTTCATTCAGTTCAATGGCAGTCTTATTAGTTAAGCATTCAACTCGACCATTTGCCGAGTTTCGGCGGAACAGTAGGTCGGCTTTATTTGCTAGATCAC
>NZ_LWEY01001610.1:0-914 GCF_001634935.1 Oleiphilus sp. HI0043
TAAGAGAAGGTCAGGAAGTTATAGTTCAGGTTGATAAAGAAGAGCGTGGCAACAAAGGCGCCGCACTGACGACCTTTATCAGCCTTGCCGGTCGTTACTTGGTTCTTATGCCTAATAACGCACGTGCTGGCGGCATTTCTCGCCGCATCGAAGGCGACGACCGCTCACAACTTAAAGAAGCCATGTCCGGCCTTGAAACGCCACGCAACATGGGTGTTATCGTTCGTACTGCTGGCGTAGGTCGTTCAACAGAAGAGCTACAATGGGACCTTGATTACCTTCTACAATTTTGGGAATCAATTACCAGCGCTTCTGAAAGCCGCCCCGCTCCTTTCCTCATATACCAGGAAAGCAATGTCATCATCCGTGCTATTCGCGATTACTTGCGCCAGGACATTGGCGAAGTACTTGTTGACGCACCGCTTGTGTTTGAAGATGTTCTAAATTTCGTTCGTTCAGTTATGCCTGCTTATGAAAGCAAGATCAAACTCTACCAAGACGAAACGCCATTATTCAGCCGTTATCAGATCGAAGCTCAAATCGAGACAGCGTTCCAACGCGAAGTAAAACTGCCTTCTGGCGGCTCAATTGTTATCGACCCAACGGAAGCACTTGTTTCAATCGATATCAACTCAGCTCGTGCAACTAAGGGCAGCGACATTGAAGAGACAGCACTTCAAACTAACCTTGAAGCTGCAGAAGAAATTGCTCGCCAGCTTCGTTTACGAGATATGGGTGGTTTGGTTGTTATCGACTTTATCGATATGGGCCCTGCAAAAAATCAACGTGACGTTGAAAACCGCATGCGTAAAGCCCTAGAACTTGACCGCGCACGCGTTCAGGTTGGAAAGATATCTCGTTTCGGGCTCCTTGAAATGTCACGACAGCGTTTACGACCTTCACTAAGTGAGACC
>NZ_LWEY01001611.1:0-56235 GCF_001634935.1 Oleiphilus sp. HI0043
CAGAACAATTGAAAACTTTGCTTCTGGAGACCAGTTATCTGGACTACTACTTTTTGTCACACTTGAACCTGGTAATTGAAATTTATCTCGCCAGGAATACAAGGTGGATAGGTTTATGTTTTCCTGGGCTGAAAACGTTCTTAATGATAACCCACTTTCAAGCCACTTCTTAACAATGGCTTCTTTAAACTCTTTTGAATAATGCTTCACTCATATTCTCTTACCGCCTCCTATTCAATTATTAAAAATTAACAGAGGCGACAACTATCCTGACACAGGGGGGTAAAGGCGATATTCAAAGTGACTTGCTCAGTCAAGTTTTACTCTTGAACCCAACGTATATCTTCCGCCTGGTTAATTATCAGGTGGTTAATGCCGCAGAATATGGTGGCGTGCTACAACTGGCTGAAGGCACAGAGATGAGCATGGCAGGACTGCTATCTTCCCTGGTTTTATGGATCGCAGCACCACTTGCATTCGCCGCCTACTTATTGAAGAAACGAGAGGTATAAGGTGATGAATCATAAGCCCCCCACCAAAACGCTAAACAGTCGCCTTTAGTTCCGGTGCTGGTTTTGCTGATTCAAGGCGTATTAATTTTCGGGATTGTTTCGTGTAGTGAAAACGATCCTAAAGCTAAGCCAGAAATCAGCGCCGTACATATTGAAGACCAGGACGAATGCCACCTGTGTGGAATGCTTATCAACCAGTTTGCCGGCCCTAAAGGTGAGATGTTTGAGAAGAATAAATCGTCGGTACGTAAGTTTTGCTCAGTGAATGACTTGTTCGCCTATATGCTTCAACCTGAAAATATCCATAACACAGCTAAAGCATTTGTCCATGATATGACGAGCAGTCCTTGGGGTAATACTCGCGAAGCCGAGCTAATCGATGCCAAACAAGCCTGGTATGTAATTGGTCATAAGCTCCCCGGAGCAATGGGACCGGCCCTGGCTTCATTTAAAAACAAGAACAGTGCAGAAGCGTTTGCCAAATCACAGGGGGGCAAAGTTCTGGCATTTTCTGATATTTCGCTCGAAGTGCTAAATCAAGCTATGCATGCTCACTCAATGCATCAGACCGACAAGCTCAAACATGGGCATATGCAATAGGCCACTTTCATGAAGAGCGTGGTGCTAAACACTCAAGTGATGACATTTTATATAAGCAAGTCAATCGGACATCAAATTCGCTGCTAAAGCAGTCTGACTCTACCGAGGTAAGTTGATTAGGGCTCACTTATCCTCAGATTCGTTTTCCTTACTGTGCTTGCCACCTAAAACTTTCGCCCCTTTGTGTGCAAGCTTCCCTCCAGCCTTGAGCGAGAAGTATATGGTATTGAGTATATCTTTATGGCTATCTTCTATCGGCAAGGTTACATCTTTAATCAAAGGGACTTTCCTAAGTACGCTGTATGGTTCATCTGCTATCGCGCCGTGAACCTTCTCAACGGCGTCTACCGTATGATCATAGGCAAGCGCTAACAAATCCAAGCTACCTGATATGATTTCTTGATTCGACAAGCCTTGCGCGACTCTCTGCACCATTTGCTGCTTCTTAGTCGCTTCCCTCACCTCGTAGAACTTCAAGTCAATATGATCTGGATGCTCACGGAACCACTGGTTTATTTGCTGGTAAACCTTTTCTGAGTGAGCCAGAGGTACATGTGGAATACCATTGAAATGGGCCTGCTTACTGTCTTCTGGTGCAGATATGGGGTTAGCACTTGTATGTCTCACCAGGCTATCGCCAAAATACTTGTTGAGTAGACTATTCTTGTTCGCCGATAGCGAGCCGCTAATGAAGTGATGCTGAGCATGCGCGGTAAAACTTCCACAGCGCACACTCTGCTCGTAGGGGTCATCACTATCCGCGCCACGTTTTTCTTTATTCAGATGGAGTAAGCCGTCCTTCAGATCTTGTATACCCTGGCTTCGAACGTCTATCCAGTCTGCCCAGTGACTAATGTAATCACGCGGGATATAGCGAACAATAGAACTGGTTAGGTGACCAAACTTCTCCAAGGGCGAGCCTTCATGAGGCGTGCCAATGTAATAACAGTTTGACAACAAACTTAGCCAATCTGCTTCGGCATCTTGCGCGAGTTTCTGGGCACTTCGTATTAACAAGCCTCCCATACTAAAGCCCATTAGCACGATCTCTTCTACAGGTATGGGGTATGCCTCAATGAGCTCTGAAAGTAGCCGAGTTAATTTTTGCCCATTATCTTTAATCGATAAGCCTGTGTTGTAACGCAAGTAAAAAGGCGTAAAGCCAAACTCTTCTTGTAAGCGTCGACCATAGTTATCTTTTTCACTTAGCGCTTCGTCATCATCACTTGAACGACCATTACTCGAGCTCTCCCCTTCACTTTCCCCACCGAGTGAGTCTGGTTTTAAGTCCCATATTGTTTCTAGATTGGTCAGCCCGTGGATGAGGACGATAATTTTGTTAGATAAGGCTTTTTCTGCTTTGACGCTCCCGGAACCTTGAAGCACCTGTTGAGCAAGCGTGTCATCTAGCAATAGAGGTATGTTTTGCTGGTAAAAAGCCATATCGATGGCTAATGGGTTGTGCTCTTTTTCCAGATAATCACCAACGATGCCATTTAACACAGAGCGACTTAGGTTCGCCCAGTTTTTTAGGTCTACCGAAGCCATTAATTTGTTATCACTCGTTAGCTTATCCATGCGTATTCACTCGTTTAGGTGGGAAAAACCATTCTTCGGGAATGGAAAAATAAAAACTCGCGCCAAGACCGATACCCCTTCTGGCTTATCGGACGATGCAAGACTGGCCAGTTCATGGTGGATGACACTTAAAGCATCAGCTACCTATCAGGCTATAGCTCACGAGGGCTGAACATGATAATTGCCATGCCCAATAGCGCAACGCCTACGCCGGTAATATCCCAGCACGTGGGTTTAATACCTTCGACAACCCATAGCCAACATATTGCTACCAGGATATAAACACCGCCATAAGCAGCATAAACGCGGCCCGCAGCAGCAGGGTGCAAAGACAACAACCACGCAAACAAGCCTAGACTTAGAGCAGCAGGAATAAGCAACAAAGGGCTTTTATCCTGCTTTAAGTACAAATAAGGAAGGTAGCAACCAACAATTTCTGCAAGCGCAGTAACGATGAATAGCGCGATGGTTTTTAGCTCAAACATAAATTAGGCTTTATCTTGCTACCCTAGTGTATTACTTCCCTATCATACCCGCGATAGCTTTTGGTAAATCGGCAGGTAAGATTACCGACTTGCTGTTCTCAGATGTCGCCAGGCTTTCTATCGCTGAAACATACTTCTCACCAAGAAGGTAGGTCACTGCCATGTCTTTATCGGTCAAAGGGGCAGAGACCATTGAGATTGACTGCTGCCTCGCTTCTGCCAATAGCAATTCAGCTTTAGCATCTTGTTCTGCTGCTTCTTTTCGGCCCTGTGCTTCCAGTATTTGCGCTTGCTTCTGGCCCGTGGCTTCTAATATCTGGGCTTCTTTAGAACCTTCAGCTCTGGTCACCGTTGCACGCCTTGCCCGCTCTGCAGAGGCTTGCTCTTCCATTGCTTCTTGCATCGTCTTAGAAGGGTTAATGTCCTGAATTTCAACTGAACGAAGCGCTATACCCCATTCCGCAATTTCATTCGCAATCGTGCTAGTGAGGCTGGTTTTTATTTGCTCTCGAGAGCTCAATGCCGCATCCAGATTCATTTCACCGATAATTGAACGAAGCGTTGTTTGGACTTTGGTTTGTATCCCTATCGTGTAGTTATCAACACCGTACACTGCTTTCTGCGGGTCAGTAATGGAGATATAACCTACGGCACTGGCAATAATAATAGCATTGTCTTTTGTAATAACCTCTTGGCTAGGAATATCCAATACGATTTGCTTAGTTGTAAGCTTATAGGCCACCTGGTCAAAATAAGGAACGATAATATTCAATCCAGGCTTCAGTGTTTTTTGGTACTTTCCAAAGCGCTGTACAACCCACTGATAGCCCTGAGGTACGAGCCTTACACCTTGTGCAACCGTCACCAGTAATAAAATAAATATCGCTATTGCTATGTATAATCCTGCTTCCATAATCCCTTGCTCCTAAAAGATAATTTATTGTTTTTTCATCACTAGTCGATGTTCAGTGACACCGGTTACTTTAACCGCATCTCCTACATCTAGTTGATCATCAGACTCAAAGTCCCACTCATCATAGCCCTTAATGGGAGTAGAAAAGCGAACGCGCCCCGGCCTTTCCCCGGAAGGAGGCGTCAGCGTCACGCCTAGTTCACCCTGAATTTCATCAAGCGCTGGTAAAACTACCTTATCCCGCGAGGGTTTGAGTATTTTGAACCACATGCTGGTGAGTAAGGCAGATAAAATAGCCCAGGCGCTTATCTGAAAGGTAGTACTTAGATCCGGCTCGACAAGAAGTAACATGCCAACCAATACCCCGCCAATACCAAACCAAAGCGCGGTGAATGAAGGGATAACGAGCTCTAAAAGAACAAGAAAAATCCCAAAAACAATCCAATGCCAATACAATAAATCCATCAATAATTCCTATTTCTCATTCGACTGCGACAACTACTACGAGGCAAAGCTCTCGTTTAATTTTTTTTCAGCAAGCGCTTACTTATTATGTAACTTGAATAAGGGGTTGGTATTGGCTATAACGGCTGCCACATCACCTTTATCTGAATTATCAATTTTCGCCGCAGACAGTTCTGCTCTGCTTTCACAAACCGTGAAACCTTCAGCAAGTATGCAATCTCGCTCTTCAGCAACGTCTTCACTCGAAATTGAGTTGCTACCCTTAATTAGCCTCTTTGATATAGGCGTGTACTTTCCTTGTGCCAACTTTCGATGGTATTGAGGTTCAAACGAGAGTTGTTTTTGAGCTTTATTCTTCATCAGTATTCCGGTCTTAATATTTAGTTCTTCTATTTTAGCTTAGAAAGAGATCCAATCCGTAGCCACCACCACGCTATAGACATCTACCCCATAGTCTATCACTCCAAGGCTCAACACTACACAGTGCTTTGAAGCGGGATATCGGTAAATACAGTGATAAGAAATGTAAATCGACTGAGAAGTTTGGAGAGAGCCCGGAATTACCTGGTACGGATCAGAGTCAATCAAAGCCTACGCCCAGACACAGTGACCATCGGTGGGACATTAGAATGAGAGAAATAGCTCTGTTTTGAGCTACCTCTTTTAACTCGAAACAATCATTGCTCAACACCCAGTGTTTTGCGTTTAGAGTGGGATTAGCTGTTACTTTGGAATCCCTGCAGCCCATCATCAAGGGACTAATTTTATGCACGGAACAGAAGTCTGCTATCGTTTAGCCACTCACTTGCTAAAAAGCCAACGACTCTGGCCAGCTATATTTAGCGCTCGGTTTAGTCATACGCTAGTTCCTTTTAAATCTTAGTGCTAGCCTAGACCTTGCAGTTAGTTGTGCTCGATTGGACGCTTACATTTAAAGAAACCGAACACATTTTCTGATCACACTCCCATCATATTGTTTATATTAGCTGCACTACTTGCGCTCTTTTCTCTCAAATACATCATATCTAGTTTTATTAGGACCTCAACAAAGGAACATAGTTCTGCAAAGACGGTTTCAAACGTTGCATGGCTTTTCGTTGTCTTGATGGTTTGCTCGACAACCTCTTTTAAGCTTCGTTTTCCATCTATATGTTCAAACAATGCTTTGCTGTGTGGGTTTCTTTTTAAGGTAAACATTTGGTTCAGTTGTATTTGATTTCCTGGTGCAGAAAACGCCTTAAGCAAATTTTGCTTACGTTCATTTTGGCCGTAAATGGTGCTGATGGCAGGAACCAGATCTGTATTCTTTATGCTAGGAGTAGAAGTTTCCTTAAACGAAACAAAACAGCATTGTTTCATGATTTGACCAAACAACAACTCGCAGATAGATTGCTGTTTTCTAAGCGGAAGTTGTTTGATTGTGTTCAACAGCTCTGGGTCACGAATATAGGTTTCGGGATAAAAAATCATGTCACCAAGAGGGTGGTCAGGATTATATAGTTTATTTAACTTCAATCCTGCATTTTCAACATAGTCGTACATTTCGTTTACGGTATAGGCCCGGTCTTGAGAGTGTATTAGTAGATCGTATATGCCAATATCTGTACTTAAATCTTTCTTACAAGAAACTTTATTTGAGGAAAACCAATTGCCTTGTGGTAGCCCGTTTAGAGTTTTTTTTGTGTTATCAATACAGTCTTGAATGTTGGGCGTGTCGGTATTTATCTGACGCATTAATTCCTGCATCTGATAGATTCCTGTTCGTCCAATTGTTGCGTAAACCATAAGATACATCGCACCATCAGGATGAAGTACCTTAGTAAGCGCTTTTAAACCTTCATCTGGGTTTTTCAAGTGATGCAAAACGCCAGTACAGGAAATAAAATCAAACTCACCGTATTCTTGTTTGTTCAGATTTAACAAGGAATCATGAATCCAGGTAATATTTTTTAATTTCCTGACTTTAGCTCGTTCCTTGGCGATGTCCATTGATGCTTGAGACATATCCAAATAGACCACTTCTACTTCAGTTTCCCTAAGTTGTTCGGCTAAATAAATAACATCATCACCGGTCCCGCCACCGGCAACTAGGACTCGAAACGACTGAGTAAAATCACGCTTACCCTCAAAAGCGTAATAATTAAGACAATCTAAGGAGCAGGGTTTGGAGACATAAAGATCTGTTTTCTCATTAGCAGGATCTCTTGCAGGGTAGGGATAATTCTCGTATTGCTGCCTGACTTCTTCAAGATATGTCCCTTCTTTCATAATGCCCTCATTTTTTTGAATAACGATCAATATTATTAAAACAAAAAATTATCAAACATAATCTTAGGGGAATGCAGACCTATATGTCTGTTAACTAAGTAGAATTTTCAGATTATGCATTAAACAAGGGAGTCTAGACTCTATGATGTACATTTTCACCCTATAATGGTAAAAGCTGCGACAGATGCTAAAAAACAGGAATTAAAAAAGAAAAATTGGTCGGGATGGCGGGATTCGAACCCACGACCACATGTCCCCCAGACATGTGCGCTACCAGGCTGCGCTACATCCCGAACGGTGTGAAACAAGAATTTGTTCACCAGGTTGATACTAGGTATCAGCTTACATGGGGGTAATCGACGGGTTTTAGGCCTGTCGACTTAAGTCGCGGGTATAATACCTTATGACGCTTTAGAAATAAATAAAAAACGCCGATAGTATCGGCGTTTTTTAAGATTACCTTATTACTTGAAAGCTTAGCTGTTTAGTACGTCTAAAACTTCTTCAAGCTCAGTGATCATTTGCTTGATCAATTCAGAGTTTTGCCCTGCAGGGCCCTCATCACCTTCATTGTGCAGTTTTTGCTTGGCACCACCGATGGTATAGCCTTGATCGTACAATAAACTACGAATTTGACGAATAGTCATGACGTCCTGGCGCTGATAATAACGACGAT
Organism: Oleiphilus sp. HI0043; assembly: GCF_001634935.1. Lineage (NCBI taxonomy): Bacteria > Pseudomonadati > Pseudomonadota > Gammaproteobacteria > Oceanospirillales > Oleiphilaceae > Oleiphilus > Oleiphilus sp. HI0043. The sequence continues at coordinate 7,498 of NZ_LWEY01001611.1, forward strand.
TTCCACGACGCTTTACCGGTGACAGTTCATCAAACTCTTGCTCCCAATAACGTAGAACATGAGCTTTGACTCCACATAAGTCGCTTACTTCTCCAATAGTGAAATAGCGCTTACCCGGAATCGGGGGTAATTCATTATTGTGACTGGGTTCCAGCATATTCTTCTACTTTTGCCTTTAATTTTTGTCCGGGTCTGAAAGTAACAACGCGTCTGGCAGAAATAGGAATTTCTTCACCAGTTTTAGGGTTACGTCCAGGCCTTTGTTTCTTATCGCGTAGGTCAAAATTACCGAAGCCAGATAGCTTCACCTGTTCATTGTGACCTAGGGCTCCAACAATTTCATCAAAGAACGCTTCCACCATTTCTTTGGCTTCGCGCTTATTTAGTCCAACTTCGTCGTATAGGCTTTCGGCCATATCAGCTTTTGTTAAAGCCGCCATGCGCTAGCTCCTTAATTTAGCTCCAAACTTAGCACTGAGTGCTGACACAATACGCTCAAAGGACTCGTTGATTTCTTCATCATTAAGAGTGCGATCACTTCGCTGCCATACCAGACCGAGGCCTAGACTCTTTCCGTTTTCAGCAAGATTATCACCTGAATAAACATCAAACACATTGAGATTAACCAGGTCTTCACCGGCATTATCTCTAACAATCTGCTCAACGTCTCGGAACGGTATCTCGTGATCGATCAATATTGCCAAATCCCGTCTAACTTCTGGGTATTTTGACACGCCATCAAAACTCGGCACTTGTCCTTGAACGGTTTCAATTAAGCATAGTTCAAACAAATAAACTGAGCCATTTAAATCCAAGGATTTTTGTAATTTAGGGTGAATAGCCCCTAAATAGCCGATTTTTTTACCATTTTTTACAATCTGTGCAGTCTGCCCAGGGTGTAAAGCAGCATGTTCACCCTTCTCGAAAGCGACTGTCGGGTCAATTGAGAACAATAAATTCTCAAGATCGGCCTTCACATCAAAGAAGTCGATTGCTCTGCTTTCATTACACCAGTTTTCGTTTTGAACAGTGCCTGAGACAACGCCCGAGATCATTCTAGTTTGAACAATCTCTTCGCCTTCTTGAACAAACTTTAGACCTGTCTCAAAAAACTTAACTCGGGGCTGCTGGCGCTTCTGGTTGTAGCTTAGTGCTTTTAGCAAGCCAGGCCATAAAGACGTTCTCATCACAGCCAAATCAGCTGAGATTGGGTTTGCCAAAGCGATACCCTGCTCTTCAGGCGTCACGAGCTTTTGTGTTTCTTCGTCAACAAAGCTGTAAGTGATTGCCTCCTGATAACCTAAACTCACCAAACGATCAGCCAGGTAGTCCTGCGGGAAGATATCTTCGTCGACGGCCCGCAGCTTCATTGAGCCTAATGCAGTCGTTTTAGGTAGTTTGTTATAGCCGTAGACCCGACCAATTTCTTCAATCAGGTCTGGTTCAATGGCAATATCGAAACGATAGCTTGGCACAGCAAAGGTCCACTGCCCCTCTGCTCGATCAACAACTTCAAGCCCAAGGCGCGTTAGAATCTCTTCTATTTCAGCTGTCTCTACCTTCAAGCCTAAGAGCGACTCAACTTTAGTTTCACGCAAGGTCACAGTCGAAGACTTAGGAAGCGTCTCTGCATCACTTTCTTCAACGATTGGGCCAGCTTTGCCGCCGACAATATCGATTAATAAGCGCGTTGCACGTTCCATTGCCTCGTGCTGCAGCGCATAATCAACACCTCGTTCAAAACGGTGTGAAGAGTCTGTATGCAAGCCATAAGAGCGTGCTTTACCCGCAATCGCCAAGGGTGCAAAGAAGGCACATTCCAAAAAGATGTTCTGAGTTGTAGCGCTAACACCTGAGGCTTCGCCACCCATGATACCTGCGATTGCAAGTGGAGTGTTTTCATCTGCAATAACCAAGGTGTCATCACGAAGTTCAACTTCCTGACCATCCAACAAGGTTAGTTTTTCAGCATTTTCAGCTTGACGTACATTGATTGAGCCATTCAGCTTATCTAAATCAAATGCATGCATTGGCTGACCGAGCTCAAGCAAAATATAGTTGGTTACGTCAACGGCAGGATCAATACTACGTAAACCGCAGCGACGTAACTTTTCTTGCAGCCATAATGGTGAAGGCTTAGTTAGGTCGACACCTTCAATGACGCGTCCCAAGTATTTAGGGCAGCCCTCTGTGTCTTGTAAGTTTACCTTGAAGGTAAGTTCACTCTCTGAAACCACTGACTCAATCTGTGGCTTAGTGACATTCTCTTTATTCAAGACACCGACTTCGCGAGCAAGACCCGCAATAGACAAACAGTCACTTCTGTTTGGCGTTAAATCAACATCGATACAGTTATCATCTAAACCTAGGTATTCGCGAATACAAGCACCTACGGGTGCATCAACAGGCAATTCCATCAAACCATCTGAAGATTCAGCCAAACCAAGCTCTGACTCGGCACTCAACATACCGAATGACTCAACGCCACGCAGCTTAGCTTTCTTAATCTTAAAGTTACCTGGCAACACAGCACCAATTTTCGCGAAGGGTACTTTTAAACCTTCTCTCACGTTCGCAGCACCACACACTACCTGGACGGTCTCTTTTCCGTCACTCACCTGACAAACGCTTAACTTGTCAGCATCAGGGTGCTGTTCTTTGCTGAGCACTTCGCCTACAACGACGCCGGTAAATTCACCCGCTACCGGGTCCATGCCATCTACTTCTAAGCCAGCCATGGTGATTTGATGGAGTAGATCATCTGTACCAATAGAAGGGTTTACCCACTCTCTGAGCCACTGTTCACTAAATTTCATTGCTCTACTATCCTGACTAACTTAGTTAAATTGCTTGAGGAAACGAAGGTCGTTTTCAAAGAACATTCTTAGGTCGTTTACGCCATAGCGCAACATAGCCAAGCGTTCTACACCTAAACCAAAGGCAAAGCCTGAGTATTTTTCGGAATCAATACCACTGGACTCAAATACTTTCGGGTGGACCATGCCACAGCCCATCACTTCTAGCCACTTGGTATTGCCGTCAGCGTCTTTACCCCACTCGATATCCACTTCTGCTGAAGGTTCGGTAAATGGGAAGTAAGAAGGACGGAAACGAACAGCCAGGTCTCGCTCAAAAAACACCTGAAGGAAATCTTCAATGGTACTCTTTAGGTCAGCAAAACTAACATTCTCTTCCACCAGCAGGCCTTCAACCTGATGGAACATCGGCGTATGCGTTTGGTCGGAGTCGCAACGGTATACACGGCCCGGACAGATCATACGAAATGGTGGCTCTCCCTTCTCCATCGTGCGTACTTGCACAGGTGAAGTGTGAGTTCTTAATAAGGTATTTGCATCAAAGTAAAAGGTGTCGTGCATAGCACGTGCCGGGTGATGCCCCGGGATATTCAAAGCTTCGAAGTTATGGTAATCATCTTCGATTTCCGGGCCTACTTCTACTGAGTAACCGGCTCTGGCAAAAAACTGCTCAATTCGGCGCATTGTTTTGGTTACCGGGTGCAAACCACCGGTATCGCTTGCGCGGCCTGGCAAGGTGACATCCACAGCTTCTGAACGGAGCTTGTTCTCAAGCTCAGCTGTTTCAAGGGACTCTTTCTTGGCTAACAGTTTTTCCAAGACACCTTCTTTGGCTTCGTTTATCTTTGCTCCGGCCGCTGGTCTTTCAGACGCATCTAACTTACCCAATGTTTTGAGTAGCTGGGTGATTTCACCCTTCTTGCCTAGGTAATCAACTCTGACCTGGTCCAATTCTTGAATTTTTTCCGCTGCATCTACAGCGCTAATGGCGCGTTGAACAAGTTGTTCAAGGTTTTCCATTACTGCTCTCCGAAAAAACAGTACTCAAAATAAAAATAGGGGGTGAGTTGTCTCGCCCCCTATCCAGCTATTACTTATGTTTCAACGAGTGTTGAACTAAGTCTTAGTTTGCTAGTGCAGCTTTAGCCTTTTCAACAACAACAGTAAATACTGCTGCGTCGTTCATTGCTAAGTCAGCTAATACTTTACGGTCGATCTCAACGTTAGCTTTTTTCAAGCCAGCGATTAATCGGCTGTATGACAAACCGTTTAAACGTGCACCAGCATTGATACGCGCGATCCATAGACGACGGAACTGACGCTTACGCTGACGACGGTCACGGTATGCATATTGACCTGCTTTAATTACGGCTTGCTTAGCTACGCGATAGATACGGCTACGAGCTCCGTAATAACCTTTAGCTTGCTTTAATACTTTCTTGTGGCGACGGTTCGCCTGGACACCACGTTTTACGCGAGGCATATTTGACTCCTTACTAAACTATATTTTAATGGCTAAAAATTAAATACGAAGCATACGCTTGATTGAAGACTGATCAGAGTCTGCAACCTGCTTGCATCCACGTAGCTGACGCTTACGCTTTGGTGATTTTTTAGTCAAAATATGGCTAGTAAAGGATTGCTTGTGCTTGAATCCGTTAGCTGTTTTCTTAAAGCGTTTTGTAGCACCGCTTTTTGCTTTCATTTTAGGCATAATATCTCACTCCGCATTGGAAAAATTAACAAAAATAGCAACCGCGCTATTTTCTCTTTTTCGGGGCCAACACCATCATCATTTGCCGACCTTCCATTTTAGGTCGCTGCTCAACAGTTCCGTACTCTTCCAAGTCTGTTTCGACTCGTTCAAGTAGCTTCATGCCGATTTCCTGATGTGCCATTTCACGACCGCGGTAACGAATCGTCACCTTGGCCTTGTCCCCACCTTCAAGGAAACGTATCAGGTTGCGTAGTTTTACCTGATAATCCCCCTCTTCCGTCCCTGGTCGTAACTTAATTTCTTTAACTTGAGTCTGCTTCTGCTTTTTCTTCTGGGCAGCTTTCTGCTTCTTCTCTTCAAATACTTTTTTACCGTAATCCATGATTTTACACACAATCGGATCACTGTTGGCAATTTGAACCAAATCTAAACTTACTTGTGTGGCACGAGCCAGCGCGTCTTCTATCGGAACAATACCTAACTGCTCACCATCTTCTGCTATAAGACGAACTTCCGTTGCTTCGATATTCTCGTTGATCAACGCTTTTTTTGACTTGCCACTTTGGTTATTACGCTTAATGTCTATTTCTCCACATTAAAAATGCAAACATAGATGAGGTGCACATTTTATACTGCTTACTCACCAGAATTTGCGATACGACCTTTCTGTACAAAATCTTCTTTGAAGACCGCGAGAACATCTTCTAAAGGCATCACGCCAAGATCCTCTCCCTTACGAGTACGAATAGCCACTGTATTATTTTCAACTTCCTTATCACCCACAACAAGTAAATAAGGAATCTTGTTAATTGTGTGCTCGCGAATTTTAAAGCCGATCTTCTCGTTTCTCAAGTCCAGATGTGCTCTATATCCCGCTTCTTCGATATTTTTATGTATTTTTTTGCAATATTCGCTCTGTTTATCGGTAATATTCAGTATTGCGACTTGTTCAGGCGCCAACCAGAATGGAAATGCACCTTCGTACTGTTCGATCAAAATACCGATAAATCGCTCAAAAGAACCTAACACAGCACGGTGTAACATGACCGGAGTTTTACGTTCCTGATGATCACTTACATATTGGGCGTCTAGTCGACCCGGCATCGAAAAGTCTACTTGAATCGTTCCACACTGCCATACTCGGCCTAAACAATCCTTCAAAGAGAATTCAATCTTAGGGCCGTAAAACGCTCCCTCACCAGGCAATAAATCCCACTTCAAGCCTTTAGCGTCCAGAGATTCTGCTAAGGCTGCTTCGGACTTATCCCAAACCTCATCTGAACCAACGCGTTTCTCTGGTCGCGTAGATAGCTTGTAAAGAATCTCGCTAAAGCCAAAATCTTGATAAACTTCGTGCAACATATCGATAAAGGAAGATACTTCTTCCTGAATCTGCTCTTCAGCACAGAAAATATGCGCATCATCCTGAACAAAACCACGCACTCGCATAATACCGTGCAAAGCGCCAGATGCTTCATTTCTATGGCAAGAACCAAACTCGGCAAGACGTAAGGGCAACTCCTTATAACTCTTCAAGCCTTGATTAAATACCTGAACGTGGCATGGGCAGTTCATCGGCTTGATTGCAAAGTCTGCGTTCTCTGAGTGAGTAGTAAACATCTGCTCACTAAATTTATCCCAGTGGCCCGACTTCTCCCATAGCGTACGCTCAACCACTTGAGGCGTCTTAATTTCTTTATAACCATACTTGCGCTGCTTGGTACGCATGTAGTTTTCGATAGTCTGGTAGATACTCCACCCCTTGTCATGCCAGAAGACCATACCTGGCGCCTCATCCTGCATGTGGAATAAGTCTAACTTCTTACCTATTTTACGATGGTCTCGCTTTTCGGCTTCTTGTAAGCGATTCAAATATTGCTTTAGCTGCTTCTTATCTGCCCAAGCTGTACCGTAGATACGCTGCAACATTTTGTTGTCAGAATCGCCACGCCAGTACGCGCCAGAAATACGCATTAGTTTAAAATGATGGCAGAATTTCATGTTCGGCACGTGAGGGCCGCGGCACATATCTATATATTCTTCATGGTGATACAAAGCTGGCGTATCGGTCTTGGCGATATTTTCGTCAAGAATTTCCATTTTATAAGTTTCACCACGCGCTTCGAAAGCATCTCGTGCTTCTTGCCAGCTTACGGTCTTCTTAACAACGTCATAGCTCTTCTTAGCAAGCTCAAGCATACGCTTCTCGAGGGCTGCCATATCTTCTTCAGTGAGACGATGCTCTAAATCAACATCATAGTAGAAGCCATTTTCAATCGTTGGGCCAATCGCCATTTTGACATCAGGCCAAAGCTGCTTAATTGCGTGACCAACAAGGTGAGCGCATGAGTGACGCAATATTTCAAGGCCATCTTCATCTTTTGCAGTGATAATACTTAGTGTGGAATCTTCTTGAATCAACTCACAAGCATCGACCAATACATCATTTACGCGACCAGCGATGGTTGCCTTGGCAAGACCTGGACCTATATCTGCAGCAACATCCAATACGGATACAGCATTTTCAAACGAACGTTGACTACCATCAGGAAGCGTAATAACTGGCATATCTACCTCAAAATCAGTGGTGGCCCTTACTAAAGGTCACATGAGTTAAAAATTAAAAAATTACAAGCGCGCGATTCTAAACAAAAAACAAGTAAATTTGTACCGATATCTCCAAGTTTACGTTGATCGATGCACATCAATACTAAAACTGCGACCTTATTCCTAAGTGGCTCCAAAAAAGAAAAAACCCCGACACTCATTGAGTATCGGGGTTTTTAGACTCCTTAAGATTAAGCAGCAGCTTTTGCCAGCTTAGCTCTTTCTTTTGCAGCAATCTTATCAGGGCGAACAAGGAAGCGTGCCATCGCGGGTAGCAACCACAAGCTGCCAACCATGTTCCACAAGAACATAAAGAACAGCAGGATCCCCATATCTGCCTGGAATTTAATTGGCGAGAATATCCAAGTAAATACACCCAAACCAAGGGTCATACCCGTAAAGCAGACCGCTTTACCTGTCGTTCTAAGCGTCTGAAAGTAAGCCTCTTGTAAGACCACACCTTGTTTCAGTTTAGTCTCTAACTGACTATAGATATAGATACCATAATCGACACCAATCCCCACACCCAAGGCAATAACAGGAAGTGTCGCAACTTTAATACCAATACCCAATTGAGCCATAAGCGCTTCACACAGAACCGAGGTAAGTGCCAAAGGTGTAACGATACAAATAACAGCAGCTAAAGACCTGAACGTAATCAGACACAAAATACTAACGACCGAGTAAACAGAGGCTAACATGACATTCTTAGCCTTGGAAATAACCTCGTTAGTCGCCGCTTCAACACCTGCATTACCTGCCGCAAGTAAGAACTGGTAGTTTTCACTTGGGTACTGATCGATCAAGTCTTCCATCGTGTCGATCACAGTATCAAGCGTATCGGCCTCATGATCCTCCAAGAAGATGATCATTGGCGTCATACTACAGTCTGAATTAACCAGGCCTGAAGGTGCTCGCTGTATAGAAGAGTTAATAATTGACTCATTTCGGGATATTTCAAACCACTTCAAGCTTCCCTCATTGAGCGCTTTAGTCACCAATTTGGACACTGAGACCAAAGAAGCGGTAGATTCAACGCCTGGTGTATTTTCCAAACGCCATTGCATACGATCCATGACATCCATTAACTCATAGGTCGAACACATTTCTTTTGGCGTTTTAATCATCACAACCATAATATCGGCGCTGGTACTATAGTTGCTGATAATATAGTCGTTATCTAAATTGTAGCGAGAGTCAGGTCGCAGCTCTGGCGCACCTTTATCCAAGTCACCTATTTTAAGATCTTTCTGGTAGTAGAGACCTATACCACAACCCAGTATTGCAATAAGCACTGAAATCGGTGCCACACTTGGGTGAGCCATAAATGAAAGTGCGCGCCACTTTTTGTCACCATGAAGTTCAACATGCTTAGCATGCTTCAGGCCACCTTTACTCAAACCAGAGTACGAAACGATCACTGGATGGAGAACAAGGTTGGTAACAATAATAACCGCCACACCTACACCTGCGGCAACAGCGAGATCTTTAATCACGTCAATTTCAATGAACAATAATGTCAAAAAGCCAATCGCATCTGAAAGCAAAGCCAGAATACCCGGCCTTACAAGCTGTCTAAAAGTCAAACGACAAGCCATTAGCGGGTTATAACCATGAGCCTGCTCAACCGCAACCCGGTTAACTATCTGCACACCGTGACTAATACCAATCGCAAATACCAGGAATGGCACCAGTACAGAATAAGGATCTAAACCATAGCCAAGTAAGTTCAATATACCTAGCTGCCAAACCACCGCAATAATAGAGGTAACAATAGGTACCAATGTACCGACCATACAGCGAGAGTAGACAAACAAAAATGTTAAAGTTAGTCCGATTGTAATTAATGCAAAGACCGCAACCGCACTAATCCCTTCGATCAAATCACCAACTTTTTTTGCAAAGCCGATAATATGCACATTAATATTTGGATTTTTTGCTGTGTACTGGTTACGAACTTTGTCTTCTAACTTTAAAGAAAAGTCTTTGTAATCAAGAGGTTCATTTGTTTCTGGATTAATTTCAAATAAGGGGACATATATAATTGTCGATTTGAAGTCATCCGAAACTAATCGGCCAACCTGCCCAGACTTGAGCACATTTTGTCGTAGAACTTCTAGTGACTCATCAGACCCATCATATCCATCAGGAATAATCGGTCCGCCCTGAAAACCTTCTTCAGTAACTTCCACCCAACGGACATTGGGAGTCCATAGAGACTTCATTCCTGAGCGATCTACGCCTGGAAGGTAAAACAACTCATCTGTTATTTCACTCAAGGTCTCCATATACGCTTTGTCAAAGACGTCACCATCTTTAACTGCCACCGCAACGCGTATTGAGTTACCTAGATTTTCCAGATCCTCCCTATTCTCCATCATATTGACGATAAACGGGTGCTCAAGCGGAATTAAACGCTCGAATGAAGCATCCGGTTTAATTTGTGCCGCATTGAAACCCAAGAAAGCCGTAATCAATGCAAATATTGCAAGAATCACAGGTCTGTTTGAAAATATTAGCCGTTCAATGACACTACCTGAACCGACAGCTTTAATCTGCTTGCCTGAAGCGCCCTTATCTGAGTTTGACATCCATCAATCCTCTTAATCTCTAGTCGTTATATCTTATATAATTAGTTATGTTGCCAAAGGCACTTACAAGTTCAAACCGCTTGGAGTGGTCAAGTTAACACCATTTTCCCCTACCAATACCAAGCGCTCTGCGTCGATATAGACTGAAGATGCATTTCCTAATCGATTTTCGCGAATTGTTTCAACAAAAGTTCGTCCCCCATCACGACTTAGAATAACCACGCCGGAATTTCCCACGACTGACACTTTCTTGCTTCCGTCATGAGAAGCAGACATTAGAGTCCCTTCGGTCTTCGTTTCTACTTGCTCCCATGTATCGCCATTATCTTCGGAGCGATACATATTGCCTCGCAAACCAAAAGCCAGTACAACGCCTTCATCCTGTGTTCCGGCGACGCCGAAAAATGACCCGCTATATGGACTATCGAGAGTTTCCCAGGTTTCACCCTTATCGGTTGAGCGGTATAGCACGCCACCCTCACCAACAATAAATAGGGCACCACCCTTAACTTCGTTCACTGCATTTAAGTGAAAGCGGTCAGGGTTTTCAATTCGGCTACCATAGTTCTGCCAGGTACGTCCGCCATCGGAGGTCTTAAACAGAAAACCGTAAGCACCCACTACAAAACCTTCTTTTGAAGAACTGAACAACACATCCAGCAAGGGTTTACTCGCACCAACTTGAGCATCGAACTTCGCATCGTCTAAAGCGTAGCTAGCTTCTTCCAACTCGTATTCCAAGTCTTCCAGCTCATCTTCAGAAGCTGTTTCCATTTGTCGTTCAAACTGCTTCAGACGCTCTTCGGACTGAGTAATAATCATTTGGTTTGCCGAGTCACCGTCAAATTGCTTGACCCAAGTTTCTCCACCATCGCTAGTGTGCAAAATGACACCCGAGTGCCCTACAGCCCAACCGTGCGTTTGATCGACAAAACTTACTGCCGTTAACAATACCGATACTGGTACAGAAGCCTGAGCCCAGCTTTTTCCTTCATCATCAGAATAGACAATATGCCCACGACCTCCGACTGCAACAAGTCGGCTGCCCGCCTTGTCAACATCCAACAAGAGGCTATTCGTTGCCATAGAAGTTTTAACCGCGGGCGTTTTAAGTACATCTTCGACCGCATGAGCAGGAGTTATTAGACTTACAACGCTCAATGAGCTAGCCAGAACACCAACTTTTAACCTAGACAGTAGACTGTTCATTTATCAACCTTGTACATTTGAATATATCCCATCAGACACCCTCAATATTAGACATTTCAACATTAACCACGAAAGCCGCCTATACAATAGCGGCCCATATTCAGTGAATATTAAAACAACACATGCCTATTTTGAGTTTCTTTTTAAGCAAGCTGAAGAGCTCCCTTGCTCTATGTCTATATTTTGTTATCGGCCTCTACGTCTTAATGACGAAGGCTTAAAGTAACGCTTGTTTGGTACCTTATTTTCAAATACAGGTGCCTGTTTTTCTTCTGAGTATAGACCATTCACACTATAACGACGTGCTTGTAGATCGTGATATACATCACCACTGGACCAAACGCCTGGCAACTCATAATAGTTCTTTAAGAGCGCATTACTGACTCGCCAAAGTTCACCACGGTTATCGTACTGATCCACCATAGCAATTCCCCAGCTGTCTTCATCAACATAGAACACACGTTTTTTATAGATATGACGAGCCCCTTTCTTCAAAGTAGCTTCGACAACATGTACACGATGCAGTTCCCAGCGAACATATTCAGGATTTAAGTGACCCGGCATAACCAAGTCATCGTATTGAACACCTTTCTGACCGACCTTATAATTGTTATAAGGAATGAAAAACTCCTTAACACCTTTGTAGTCCCAGTTATATCGATCAGGGGCTCCATTGTACATATCTGTATCATCTGCAGTACGCGTGTTGTCAGACGAAGCAATGGGGGAATCATAAGCCAAGTTTGGAGCACGTCTCACTCGACGCTGGCCTGAGTTATAGTCCCACGCACCTCGTTTGTCTTTAACCTGATCCATAGTTTCGTGAACTAGCAACGCACCACCTGCCAAACGGGCGGGCGCTTTATTGAAAGTCAAAAAGTAAAACAAAATATTGTTAAGCTTTTTAAAGCTGCCTTTAGGGTTATGGAAGTTAAAAAACACTTCCGCCTGCTTGGTAATCGGAGAAAAAGAACCATCTCTCTGAACTGGCACTTCAGTCGAACGCAAGATTGCAAAAATACCTCTCCATCTAGTCAAATGATTCCACATTGTCTGAAGGGCTTTATCTTCATTCTTTCCATGTAATATTGGAAAAGGAATACCACCGTATGCGTTCTGAATCCCCACCCCGCCTTTGGATAAAGACGATGTTTTGGCATTTTTCTTGGTATTTTCTAGGACCCAATCCGGCATCGAGTGCGAACGATGGGTTGGATATACATTGATCTTGAAGCTACTTGGGTATGCTTCAAACAAAGCATACTGACCTGGGGTCAGATAGTTTTTAAAACCTTTGTAGTTACTGTCATCAATGGTGAATTTGATATCATCAGAGGCAAAAGGGTCGATATGATGCTGCCCTGTCCCCTCATACCCCATTGGGGCTTCGGTAATCCCCCCAGTCCATGCAGGAATAGTTTTATTTTTATTCCCGGATTTTATCGAACCGAACGGCGTTAAAGAATTCCCTAACTTATTAACTTCTTTCGTTGAAACTTTCGCATTTGCATTGAGCGCACCCAAAACCAGCGCTAGCACACTACAAAGCAAAATAGACTTGTTTTTCATATGATTACCTTGAAACACACCCATTGTTGTATTACTACACTCTAAAATCGCCACACTCATTATTAACGAGAGTGGTCGCCCGCATCTGGATTAACATTTTTTGGCCTAAACCTGTTATCGCTGATACTGGCAAAACCTTCCGATAATACTTTTCAATTTCCTTCAAAAAGATTAGCCATGCTATTAATTTTTAGCAGATTTTTTCGATCTGTCTATTTTAGTTTTGTTATGAAATATATCTAAGGAAGGTTTTGAGCAAAAAACAGACTAATGAGTGCATCACCTCTCATGCAGGACGGTACGAAGGGCGAAACTATGCTCAATGTGGCCCTAGCAAGCTGAACCCTGTCAGCTCAGCTTGCGGGCAATTATTTTTGGACTTATTTCAAAAGAGCTTAAACCGGCTTATACAAGACTTTTCTCGACAACTTCTCTAACATCTTTTGAGAGCGCCTCTTTCGATTGAATCCTTTCAATCTGCTCGCACATTAACTTCTGTCGATTATCATCAAACTGCTTCCATCGCGTCAGGGGAGTCATAAGCCTTGCTGCAATTTGAGGATTCATATCATCTAGTTTGATAATAATATCGGCGAGAAACTCGTAACCTTCTCCCGACAGGTCATGGAAACGAACCAGGTTCTGACCACAATAGGCACCCACAACCGAGCGAACCTTGTTAGGGTTGGTTATATCAAAATCTGGCGTTTCCATTAATGCTTTTAGGCGCTCTAATGTCATAAACGCAGCACTTGAAGACTGAACAGAGAACCATAACTCGATAACCTGAGCATCGTCCTTCCACTGAGCATGAAAGGCTTCTAGTGCTTGCTCAGCCTCTGAGGCATCTCCTGAATTTACCAAAGCGCTCAAAGCAGAAAAGCTATCAGTCATATTATCAGCATTTGCAAACTGCTTTTTAGCCAGGTTAATAACATCTGCCATTTGACTTGCAGATGAACCACCTATTGCTGACATTAAAGATAAAGCCGCATTTTTTAATGCCCGTTGTGACATAGAGCCATAATCCAAAGCAGGTAATTCCGACTCAACAATATTGTCACGATAAACTGCATATAGCTCGTCACCTAGCTGATTAGCCAAGGCCTGTCGAACAAATTCTCTTGCAGCATGAATGGCATCAACATCTGCTTGCTCCGCCAGCTGCACAAGATAGCTCTCAGCGGGTAGCATCAGCATCTTGCAAACCATTGCTTTGTCTAAAGAGCTATCTGTGAGCAAACCTCGATACGCCTCGACAAAACTCTGGGGTAACACCAGCTCCAGCCCTTGCTGATAAGATTTGATTAAGCCCTGCAGGATGCGCAATGCCAATGCCTGCCCTGCCTCCCAGCGGTTAAAACCATCGGAGTCATGCTGAAACAAAAATACCAATTGCTCATCAGTATACTGATAGGACAACTTGACCGGAGCCGAAAAGCCTCTTAGTAATGATGGAACCGGTTCTGCTTCGATACCCTCAAAAACAATTGATTCTCGTGCTTCGATTAGCTCAAAAACACATTCTTTAGCGCCATCCGCAATTGATAAGGGAAGCTCCTGCCCTTCTGAGTCCAACAATGCAATAGATACAGGGATATGAAACGGCTCTTTTAAATCTTGCCCAGGTGTTGCAGGGCAAGACTGACTCAAGCTCAAGGTATATTGTTTGCTATTGGCATTATAGCTAGAACTCACTTGCAGCTCTGGCGTCCCGCCCTGATCGTACCAGAGCTTAAACTGTTCCAGATCCATCCCGGAAACGTCAGCCATTGCCGAAACGAAGTCTTCAGTTGTGACCGCTTGCCCATCATGCCTGTCAAAATATAAATCACTCCCTGCCCGGAACTGCTTCGGCCCTAAGAGAGTATGCAGCATGCGAACAACCTCTGCCCCTTTTTCATAAACCGTCAGGGTATAGAAGTTTGAAATTTCCATATAGGAAGCCGGACGAACCGGGTGTGACATCGGGCCTGCATCTTCAGCAAACTGTGCGGTTCGCAGAACATTTACATCCTCGATACGTTTAACCACGGAGGAATTCATATCGGCAGAAAATGCTGAATCCCTAAATACGGTAAACCCTTCTTTCAGGCTTAGCTGGAACCAATCTCTGCAAGTAACTCTATTGCCAGACCAGTTGTGAAAATACTCATGTGCAACAATCGCCTCAATGCGCTGATAACCCGCATCTGTTGTTGCATCGGGCTTTGCCAAAACACAGGATGAATTGAAGATATTCAGACCTTTATTCTCCATGGCGCCCATATTAAAATCGTCCACCGCGACAATCATAAATATATCCAGGTCGTACTCTCGCCCGTAGACTTCTTCATCCCAGCGCATCGACCTTTTTAAACAATCTAGTGCGTAATCGCACTTATCTGCATTCTTATGATCAACAAAGATCTTCAGGGCCACCTGACGTCCAGACATGGTTTTGAAGGAGTCTTCATGGCAATGTAAATCACCTGCCACCAAAGCAAACAAGTAACAAGGCTTTGGATGAGGGTCGTGCCAAGTAACAAAATGACGATTATCTTCCAAGTTTCCCGACTCAATAGCATTACCATTGGAAAGCAGGTTCGGGTAAAGCGCTTTATCAGCTTCGATGCGCGTCGTAAATACCGTTAGTACGTCAGGACGATCCATGTAATAGGTAATTCGTCTGAAACCCTCGGCTTCACACTGGGTACAAAACATTGACGAAGACTTGTACAAGCCTTCCAACCGCTTGTTATCTTGCGGCTTAATCCAGGTTTCACACTGCAACTCAAATTTCGCGGGTACAGATTCTACCGTTAGAGATTCGTCATCTAGAAGGTATTCACTCTCTTCCAGCTCACGGTCATCTAACTTTATACTTTTCAGCTCAAGGTCTTCACCATTTAGTGACAGCGCCTCGCCTTCACGGCCAGCGACTCGCTCGATAAGCTGCCTGGCTTTTACCAACGCTCCGTTTTCAAATAACTGAAAGGTTAAATCAAGTGACGTAATCTTAAACGCAGGCTCAAGATAGTCTTTGAGGTATATCGTCTTTGCTGATTCACTCATGCATGCTTTCCAAGTATATGTCTTACTCGACGTCTAGCGAGACGTCGTAGGACGTAAATTTTCGAATATTTAAGCAACCGGTATCGAGAATCATATATTGCCCTTTAATGGCAATTAAGGTCCCCTCCACCTCATCTTGTTTATCAAAATTAAAGGTTTTAGCCTTTTCTGGCCAAGATAAGTGTGGGTATTCAAATTCCCATACATCCTGCTCAGTCAAAGCAGTAATCTCACCGGGGAATTGCTCATCAAGCTCGGCCAACTTATCCTGAGCCAGTTCCATTAGACGGTCACGTTCAACCAAAAGATCTATATCAACGACCTCATGCTTCAGCATTTTCCGCCAATTAGTTTTGTCCGCCACCCACTCTTTCAGCATAACTTCAAGCAAACCGGAAAGTCGTCGGGACTTAACTGAGAATATAGGCAATGCAGCAATGGCACCCTGATCTATCCAGCGGGTAGGCACCTGGTTATGACGGGTAATCCCGACTTTCAAACCAGTTGAATTCGCCAAATAAACTATATGCTCCTGCATACAGTGTGTTTCACCCCATTCCGGCTCACGGCAGGTACCTTGTGCATAATGACAAAGCTCAGGGCTCATAATACAGCGGTCACACTGGGCCAACTTGGTAAAGCATCGATAACAGTAACCTTGGTTAAAGCTCTTGTTGGTACGCTTCTGACAATGAAAACAGCGAATCTCGCCGTTAGAACGAAAGCGTAATTTCTTGCCAAGATAATCTGCAGGATTGCATTTTGTATCACCAAAGTTCAAGGTGTAACTTACCGGGTTCCCCTGACTCACTGTCATTTTACTTAAATGACCTGATGCAACTTGATTCATTAATCGTCTTCTTTGTTAGTGCAATATACGGATAGTCGACTCATCATCACTATCGTCTTTTGGCCCGCATGGGGAGGTCTTTTTCGTTGTATCAACATAGCCGGTTCGATTGCTTTCATCGAGTCCATGTTTTACTTCATAAAGCATGACCGCCTGAAGGCATATTTCTTTTTGCTCACGAGAGAGGGTCCGGCCATCGGGCCACTTTCCCAACTCTATCGCTTGTTTGAACTTTTCGTAAATTTCTTTAGGAATGGATTCAGCAGCATCTTCAAACTTCATAAGTTAATCCTAGAAGAACTTTGAGTGCCATAGCATGCACTCAAGAATTTGTAACAAGCTAGCGAGAATATCAATCCCTGTAACGCTACTCAAGAATAAACAAAAAAGATCAAGCTCAGTGGTTGACAATGCAAATGATAACAATTATCATTTGCATAAGTTGAGCTCCCAGCGAAGCGCAATCACTCTACTTTAGAGCGATTACCTTTCACCGGAAATCAACTTGGTCTCTCTCATCTCTACACATACATATGTGAACTCCGTTAACCTCGGGCCAAAACATTTGGCCCGGTGGATAACGGAGTTTTTTTATACTTTCTTTTCTATAACACGCTCATTCACATACAGGGTAATTGCCGCCCAAACCAGACCCGACAATAGGCCATACAGGTGTGCGGCATTAGCCATTCTCCCCCAACCCAACCACTCAGTGACAGGCGTATAACCAAGCAGTAGCCAGACCAAGCTAAACTTTAACAATACATTAGGGAAAAAGATGTTTTTATCAAACATCTTCCATAACCAGCAATAACCTACCAAACCATATACCACTCCCGACAAACCACCGAAGAAGTACCCAGTTTCGAGAAGCTGAGCAATATTTGAAATAATGGAAACAAACATCGTCAAGGCAATAAACGAAACGGAACCTTTTTGCATTTCCAGCTGGCCACCAAGCACCCACAACATTAACAGGTTGAAGGTGATGTGCATGACGTTGAAATGGATAAAATCCGGCGTAACCAAGCGCCAGACCTGGCCGCTGATAAGCACATCAAGCATTGCATTCCAGCGCCCACTGACTGAGTTCATATCCAAACCGGAATTAAAGGGATCAACGATCAAAAAAGATCTAAGCAGCGCACCGCCTTTACCAAAGTCGGTTAGAAAAGCAAAAGCCACACTAACAAAGATAAGTGTAAAAATCACAGGAGCTTGGCTTGGTTTAGCCCTCGTGTATGCCACCAGGTCCCTCGGCTTACGAAACACTTCACGACGCCGATGCTGGTCCTGCATTTTATCAAGCTGCTCAGCTAGGCCACTACGATACTGAGGTTCTGTCATGTAGCGTTCAAGCGCACTCAAGACCTGCTCCTCATAGCCTTCATCATCTAGAATCAAAGCTTGTTCACCCTGATTTTCAATGACTCGATGGGCCACGCCCTGAAAATGGAGCCATTGACTAAAGTCCGAAAGATCCAAGTCTAGTGGAATGGGTGGTATGCGACTCATGTCCGGGTAACGTCCACCGACACAAACTTGTCTTTACTCAAGACTCTCTCGCCATCCATTCGGTAAGCCACCAGCTGGCCATATTTCACCGCGCTATAATCCAGGCAAGCAATATTGCATTGAATAGGCTCTGGCTCACCAGACATCCAGTAATGACCCACAAATACGGGCGCCTCTGTTGTTGGGTAGGTCAGTAATTGCTGCTTCTCTATCGCCGACAAAGGACGCTCAGCCATTTCTGGCGGCAGTGGGTCGGGTTGAAAGACAACATCATTGTATATCTGGGGATCATCACTCCAGAACTTTGTGCGAAACATGCTTCTCGCCAAGCCATCTTTGCCTAGAATGGTTTCACCGTTTGGCAGCTCCAATGCGGTACCGCGAGTTAACTTGTCAATAATTCGGCTAGCGAAAGAACCAGAGACCGCAGACTCGTGCAAAAAGTCCATACTAATGCAATGGTCTGGGGAATAAGATTTTAAACGTTCAATCGCTAAACTATCCCAACAAGCATGAACCACTCGGAAGTCTTCTTTTTCAATAAAAAGAGGGATTTCATGAAACCACGATAGAAACTTGTGCCATTCGGAGCGATGAGCATCAAACTGCTCCAAGGTCTCTCGAATAAGTCTGTGATGACGAGCGTTGTGCTCGCGCAAATACTGCATGCCACTACCTTGACGACCCTCTGTGCAGTAACACATTGCATTGTATTCGTGATTGCCCAGGACAATTTCGGCCTGCGATTGGTCGACCATGTCTTTTACAATATGCAGAGCTTCTCGAATTCGAGGGCCTCTATCAACAATATCACCCACAAAAATCACTTTGCGTTGCGGATGACGGTAGCAACCTTGCTTGTTCTCATAACCCATCTTTTTCAACAGACGTTCAAGGGAGTTACCACAACCATGAATATCACCAATCAGGTCATAGCCTTGCTTAACTTTTTTCTTAACAAATGCCATCTATTAACTACTTATCAGGTTATTGGCCCAGCCTAATTTCTCTCTACAGGTTTCATAGAAGTTATGAGAGGTAGGGTGAATCAAACGCACTTTATGTGGTTTTTTACTTATGTATACTGCATCGCCAGGCGCAACAGGGATGTGATGCTGACCATCACAGCTGACCTGCGGGTAAATCTCATTACCTTCACCAATCACAATTTTAATCTCACTTTTACCGTCAACAACGATTGGACGGCTACTGAGCGTATGAGGAAACATTGGAACTAATGAGATTGCATCGAGTTTAGGGTGCAAAAGAGGCCCACCGGCCGACAAAGAGTAAGCTGTTGACCCAGTTGGTGTCGAAACAATCAAACCATCTGAACGCTGACTGTAGACAAACTGACCCTCAATAAACAAGTCAAAACCGATCATACGAGTTGACTTACCCGGGTGAAGAACGATGTCATTCAATGCGGTACCAAAGCCAACCGGCTCGCCATTTCGCTTAACATGAACATCTAGCAGGAAGCGTCTTTCCTGAATATACTGCCCTGAAAGCACTTCTTTTACTTTCGATTCCAACTCAGTTGGTGACACATCAGTCAAAAAACCTAATCGGCCACGGTTTACTCCTAACAAAGGAACATTTGATTTAGCTAACTCTCGAGCAGCCCCCAACAAACTTCCATCACCACCCACTACGATCACCAGATCACACATTTCCCCCATCATTTTGACACTGGAAACCTGCAAACCATGCCCGGGAATTAAAGCACCGATATTTTCTTCAATGATTAGATAATAACCTTCATTAACCAGAAATTTTCTTAAACGACGCATCGTTTCTATGACCTGGGCACTGCCCATACGACCAATCAAACCGATATTACGAAAATGATCCATACCTTAACTAACCCTTATACTATGTAATAGCGTGATATATATGAGAGAGGACGATCGCTTCAAGAAGCACTCTACATTAGCCAATACTACACCGGCCGACACTAAGCACATAATAAATTAACAGACTCCAGACTTACAGCCTGAATACCGTTCTCACGACAATTCAGAGATTTGAACATGAGATTGTCTATGAAGACAGGAAACGCTGATAGGATTCACCAAATCCACGCCAGCCCTGTAGCCCGCCAGTATGAACAGCTAATACTCGCGCTCCCGCCTGGATTCTTCCTTGATGAATATACTCCGCCAGCCCATACATCATCTTTCCTGTATAAACAGGGTCTAGAACCAAACCATGCTCATCATAAACATCAGAAATAAATTCCGTCAGACGACTATTGATTTTGGCAAAGCCACCGAAATGATAGTGATGACATATTCTCCAAGGGTTAACCCTACTGGCACCTGATAACTGCCGCTCTACGCGATGCTCCAGGTCGTGAGCATTTTTTAGTGCAGAAAATCCAACACACTGGGCTCGACCAATATTTGCCTGAGCAATCCCTG
Source organism: Oleiphilus sp. HI0043 (assembly GCF_001634935.1). NCBI lineage: Bacteria > Pseudomonadati > Pseudomonadota > Gammaproteobacteria > Oceanospirillales > Oleiphilaceae > Oleiphilus > Oleiphilus sp. HI0043. Next base: position 27,849 of record NZ_LWEY01001611.1, read on the forward strand.
CCAAGGTTGCGCCTGAGCCCACAGCACAAGCTATCAAGTCATAGTTAAGTTGCCCCGCATGATGCAAGGTATTAAATAAACTTTCGATTCCTAGCGTGCCTTGTCTACCTGCACCACCTTCAGGAACAACCCAGGCTTCGGGCATTGCCTCTTTATACATATCAGGTGTAGTGTTAGAAGCAGTGTGACGATACGTTTCACGATCAAGCCATTGAATCTTCATCCCCCACTTTTCGCAATCCTGCAGAGTAGATGTCAAATCGCCGTGTGGTTCACCTCGAACAATACCGACAGAGTCCAGATTCAATTGATTTGCGGCATAAGCCAAGGCATGCAAATGATTTGAGTGGGCACCACCAAAACTTACAATTTGTGATTTGCCCGCCGCGACAGCCGCTAGTAAATGATGCTTTAGCTTGTACCATTTGTTCCCCGATATAAAAGGATGTACTTTATCGAGACGCAGACAGTCCAGGGTCACTAGCTGATCTTTCGCAATCTCCAGAGGAAAGGAGTGAACTTCGGGTAGTACATCAAATTGCACACCCAACTCAGCAGTAGTTTTATTATTAGCCAGCATAACCTTTATGACTCTCACACATGTCACTCACTCCTTCCTGAAAATCACCCGGTGCGCTAACCTTGCTTACACTCTTTCCGCAAACTTGACCTACGCCTTCGGCATGCTGGCAAATTGGCTGATCAAAGTGTTCTAACCAAGCTAGGTACTGCTCCTCCGTGACATAACATTTTGCCGCTACGAAAGCGTTTGGGTTATCAACATAATCACGAATTTCACTCGCCGTCATGGTGATATGCCCAGCACCCGGGTGGTAGGCAACGTAGACCACATCCAACGCTTTCAGGCGGTCAAACATACCTTCATTGGTGCTGCTAGCGCCACGAGACTCACTCAATTCCTCAAGCTCAGATCGCAGCTGCTCCTCACGTTCCTCTCGATAAGCAAGATCTAAATCTTTGCGATCTAACTGCTCCTTCAGGAGAACCAGTTCAGCCTCCATTTTCTGACGCTCCAAGCGCTCCTTGTCACCCGCAGACGCACCTTTTAAGCGAGTCTCCAGTTTCGAAACTAGATCTGACTGATCACTGACCTGATCCTGAAGCTTTAAGAACTGATCATTTCGCTTACCTAGCTTGAGCTTTAGTTTTTCGTTTATCAGCTTAAGCTGTTCATTCGTTTGCTTAAGCTCTTGAATTTCATTCTTATAAGCATGCAGAATAATTTTCTGTTCACGATCTCCAAAATCAACATTTTGCTCACGACTAGACTCCAGAGTACGAATTCTTAGCCTCTGCTCCTTAAGCAAACGAGCCAACTTGGTTCGCTTTTCAACCTCTGTTTCCAAGCCCAAGTCATCCAACACCGGATCACTCGGTGAAAGAACTGGGATATCCGGCTCGGCTTTCTCAAATTGAAAGCGTAGTTTATTCAACTCGACCGCTTTCTTGAGTCGCAAGAAGTCATTCGACCCGGGCGTCATATCAGGATCCCATAGGTCGTTCAAATGCCAATTAATTGAACACTGCCCCCGGCAAGCCAAACGTATTGGCCCGCCACCTAAATCAGGCCCACTACCACTCACTTCAGCCAAGCGTTCAATTGGTACATTCCAACTTGCGTCAGCCTTGCCATCTTCGTCGAAATATAAAATGAAGAATACCAGCGCCTGGATCGTACCATCCTTGCCAATCACCGCATAAACTGCTTTAGCTTCTTGATCAGCGTAATCTGGTAAAGCACCCAAGCCGTCTAACATTGCCTCGAACTCCGAGAACATCAAATGTTTCGTTACTTGCTGATTTTCAACAAAGAAGACAGCCTCATATGAATCTGACTTTCTAAACCCCATAACTACCTCGTTAAGATGCGCATAGAAATTGCGCACCCAATAAATCTAAAACTACAAATCAGTTTAGTTGATAACCAAGGAAGCACACGTTTAAAAAAGAAAGGATATGTAACGCTGCCCGGACCTATTTCACAGATATAAAAAACTATATGAACTGAAGGTATTAAGGTATGAATAGCGATTGACGTAGATTCGTCTAGTTCAAGCAGTTTTATCGTGGGTGGTATTAATAAAAGCGGGGATAATTAGCTGGAGGGGAATATAGAAGGCAATGCTGTTACATCTCAACAGCATCGTCCTCAAACTCTTCATCGTCATATTCCAGCCATCCGGAATCCAATACTTCTTCTTCATATTCGTTCATTTCTATCTCCTTTTGATTGTTTCAAAAGCAAGCGTATAGAAGAAATATGACAGAAATAAGTCAGACATCTCAAGAAGTATATAATTTGAGGTTTTCTTATTGAGAAATGAGTAAGAGTTAAGGACTGTAAATTTAAATGGCGGACCGGACGGGATTCGAACCCGCGACCCCCGGCGTGACAGGCCGGTATTCTAACCAGCTGAACTACCGGTCCGCATACTTTAAATCTTACATTCACTACCTTCACACAAGAACAGTGCTAGTAGTGGTGGGTGGTACAGGGATCGAACCTGTGACCCTCGCCTTGTAAGGGCGATGCTCTCCCAGCTGAGCTAACCACCCATTTGGGTAGACCTAATTCTAACATTGTCACGCAGCACCTAAGATGCTCCTTTGTTAGAAACCACCTCTTTCAAGGTAGCAATCGAGTTGAAGTGTAAATGGCGGACCGGACGGGATTCGAACCCGCGACCCCCGGCGTGACAGGCCGGTATTCTAACCAGCTGAACTACCGGTCCGCAACAAACTTTACATTTCAATTTCAAATCTAAAAAAGATTTGGTGGGTGGTACAGGGATCGAACCTGTGACCCTCGCCTTGTAAGGGCGATGCTCTCCCAGCTGAGCTAACCACCCAACTCAATTGAGATGCGTATCTTAATGATTTCTTAGAAGCTGTCAATTAGAAATCAGCTTTTTTTTGCATAAATATGCAATTAATTTTCACAAGTCTCATATCTAGAAAAAACGTGAGGAAAAATCAAACAAACAGTTTAATTTTCAACCGATTAAATTAGATACTCCACCCATTTTTAGCGACTTTGCAACCAGCCCTAATTCAAAGACTGACGAATCAGGTCCACATTCTCGCGCCGCTGCTCACTCATTTCTTTTTGTTCAGGCTCAGGCTCTTCTTTAGATTCGAGCTGAAAGTAAGCATACCACGGTTCACCATCATCGACCGTTTCCTCCTCTCGAGGCACTGGAGCCGGCGCTATATTACCTGCTCTCGCTGCTCTTTCGAGACGATCTAACTCCAACTCTTCATTCAAGGTCAATTGAATTTTCGGCTCACGCCAAGGAGCCAACCAGTTTCGCCTTATTTTTCGCTTATCATCAATAGCGGCTAGATATTCATCAACATCATCCGCAAGCAGGTACAACTCCTGCTCCAAGGTTAAAGGCTTATCTCGTCGTAACTCCCGATACAAATCACTAGGCAGATAGAAAATCGGGAAGCCCCACATAAAGTTATTCGACCACGGCCAAATCACGGTAAACCAACCGTATTCTTGCATTGTGCCATCAAGTACCTCCTGAGCCTTATCAGCGTCAGTCGGGTGCCAAAACGAATGCGTCAAATAGCGAGTCTTGGGCATTTCCTTCATCGCCATTTCCCTTTCAACCAACTGCACATCGGCTGTTGCCATTTCATCTTCCGGCTCTATTAAAGAGTGCCTAATTTCAGGGAGCGACACCTCAGAATGTCGAATATAGGTAATCGACCCAGCGTCCAGATTCATACCAATATCAGCCTGTAAGTTAAGATCAAAAGCCATCATCACTTTATCATCGAAAGCTTCGAAACCAAATAACGGCATCAAGCTCTTGCGCACAGTAAAGTCATAACTTCCTGCTGGCAGCTCAACATAAGTGTAACTACCGGCACGAAGGTTAAAGATAATTTCGTCATTAATATAATAACTAGGTGCTTCCAGCTCTTCAGAGGCCCACTGACTGTTCGGCCGATAGAAGTAAACTAGTGCATTGGCTTCTTTATCCCACTCAGTATCATCGAGTTCCTTGAACATTTCGCCATCAGTATTGGGAAAATAGTAAGAACCCAGGTTTCGACCTGTCGACCAATAAATAGATGGATACCAACCTCTACCCTGCTTATGGAAAGGCTTCGAATAGGGCGCAGTAGTATCCGCCTTCACCTGACCAGAACTCAAAGCCAGCGGAAAAATCGCGCAGGCAAGCACAATAGAAAGCGCATAATAAAGAAAGGAGCGGGATGGTTTGCCCACAACGCTCTTTAATGATTGCTTAACCTCAGCAACGCGACCCAAGCTCACAGAGTAAGCGCTTCGTTGGCAAGTTTTGAAACTCACAATACCGTCCAATGTATCGTTTCCTATAGATGTACAGCTTTATATTTATTCGAGCAGCAAGACTAGCTACCCATCACAATCAGGCGGACAGTTTAACAGCTAGTTAATCTAATTTTTGCGATCTACCGCATGTCATCGAGAATCCGAATACCTGTAAAGACTATCTCACCCCGGGATTTGCACTAGAAGAAGACAATTTACCCAAGCTCGCCTCCAAATCAATGACTCTTTTTATAAGCTGGCGGCGACTTTCATCTATCGACAGCAAGCTTTCCTGGTTTTCTAATTGAACTTTGGCGCTATCACTCATACGAGCCTGTAGCGCAGCAATACGTTTTTCAAACTCTTGAGTACTCGAATCGAAAGTGCTCAATTTTTCATTAAACTGCGTCAAAAACTCTTCTCGTTCAGCTCGAGTAATTGACAACTCCCCTGACAACGAAGCTATACGACCATCTAATACTGACATCCCTTTATCAGAGTCCGCTTTCAATGCTGATAATGAAACCTCATGAGTAGCTAAAGATTTTTGACTCTCGGCAAGCTTTTTCGTTAGCGCTTCTATTTTCTTTTCATGACCTTGAATAGTTTTACGATTCCTATCATAAGACACACCCCACAGCTTTCGAACCTCCGACTCCAGAAAAGCCATTTTCTTCTCTGCAGATGTGCCGGTTTGCATTAGTTCAGCACCCGTTTCACTAACCTCCCCTTCCAAACGAGCCAACAACAACTTGCTTTGCCCTATAAATTCGTCAGCACTAGACAAGCGCTCCTCTAAACCGACTACCGTTTGGGATTGCTGCCAATATAAGTATGATAAGCCCCCCAAAGCCAGAAGCATTAACAGCAACAGAGAAACGACTAAAGGTGAAGCAGATGATTGAGAGGCTGCAACCGGGGCGCGCACCTCGGACGAACGCACAGCATTTACTGTAGAGCTAGAGCCTGAACCGGCCTTTCCTACTTGCTGTTTTTTGTTGCCGATATCATCTCTTTTGCCTGCCGATGCCTTAGCAGATTTATTCTTATTCTTTCGACTATTATAAAGATCCAGATCATCTCGGTCCGGCCGCAAGCTATCCATTAAATTTCCTCTGCACTAATCATCTCAGGTATCTGTACGCTTAAATTCCAACTACCGCCGGGTTACCATGCACCAGCCAGTCAAAAGCAGATTCTAGCGCCTGCGCGCACCTTTGTCCTCCAATAAAACAATTCTATTTGCATGAAACCTGATGAATCACTACTATATGCGGTCTTTTTTTATCCAGACACTAATTCTCTGGGTAATCACGTGCCTTGGCATCAAGGCCAGACAGTTAGTGAGAGGTGACAAGATGCAGCCAGTAGTTGGGATAATCATGGGTTCAAAGTCGGACTGGCCGACAATGGAACACGCGGCCAACATGCTAGACGAGTTAGGTGTAGCCTACGAAGTTAAGGTCGTTTCTGCACATCGCACCCCTGACCTCTTATTCAACTATGCCAAAACAGCTGAAGAGCGCGGCATTCAAGTTATAATTGGTGGCGCTGGTGGCGCAGCACACTTACCTGGAATGGCTGCCTCACAAACCAATCTACCTGTGTTTGGCGTACCTGTTCAATCTAAAGCATTAAACGGCCTCGACTCCCTTCTATCTATTGCACAAATGCCTGGCGGAATCGCTGTTGGTACACTGGCTATTGGTGTCGCCGGGGCAAAGAATGCAGGTCTACTTGCAGGCCAGGTGATCGCATTGCATGATGACAAAGTCAAAGCTGCTCTCAATAAGTTCCGCCAGACGCAAACAGAAACAGTATTAAGCCAACCAGATCCACGAGGCTAGGCAATGAAGAAAATTGGTGTACTGGGCGCTGGGCAACTAGGCCGAATGCTCGCTTTGGCGGGATACCCTCTGGAGCTGGACTTTCACTTTTATGATACGTCCGGTTCTCCTAGCGTTGGACTTGGAGACATTACTATCGACACCGAGGCCAAGCTCGACAATCCGGCCTTAGCGGACTTCCTGAATGACGTTGATGTCGTCACTTATGAATTTGAGCACCTTCCAGCGCAACTAACACAATACATCGAAAGTAAAAGTACACTTTATCCCCCCTCAAAGTCTATTGAAGTCTGTCAAAATAGAGCTGAGGAAAAGGCACTATTTACCAAACTTGGAATTCCCACTCCTGCCTACCATATCGTCAACTCCCTTGAAGAGTTAAAAGCGGCTGTCGAAAAACTAGGTTGCCCAATCGTCACCAAGACAACGCGAGAAGGCTATGACGGAAAAGGCCAGTTCGTTATTCGTCAAGCAGAACAATGCGAAGCAGCATGGCAGGCTATTGGCGAAGGTAAAAATGGCACAAACACACTTATTGCAGAAGCATTCGTAAACTTTTCTCGAGAGCTGTCAATTATCGCTGTACGCTCAGCTGATGACAGCATGAAAGTCTACCCACTAGCAGAAAACGACCACCACGAAGGCATTCTGCGCTATTCCATCGCACCTGCAGCTAAGGTCGCGGACGATATAAATGCTCAAGCAAATCAATATATTAAAGAGTTAATGCATGAGCTAGGGCATGTCGGCATTTTAACACTGGAATTATTTGAAACAGAAAACGGCTTAGTCGCTAATGAAATGGCACCTCGAGTCCATAACTCTGGGCACTGGAGCATTGAAGGCGCACATTGCAGTCAGTTTGAAAACCATTTGCGTGCTGTCAGCGGCCTACCTTTAGGTTGCACCGAAGCGCAAAAGCTCACCTGCATGATCAATATTATTGGTGAAAAAGGTGATACCGGGAGTATCTTGTCACTTCCTTACGCCAACCTTTATTTGTACGGAAAAGAAGAACGCGAAGGACGCAAACTAGGGCACGTGACTGTGCAAGCAGATAGCCACGAAGAACTTGCCTGGCGAGTAAAGAATGTTGCGAGTTTTTTGCCTGGAAGCCCTGAATTCAAACATAGTTAAACCGATTCAAAGGCAGAAACCCCAAAAGCAGCTTGAGACACTAGAAAAACTCAAGCTCGCTTTCTTCAAACCAGTCTTCTTCCTCCAAACCCTCACTAACTTCCGCAAATATCATTTCTTTATTGGTCTGTTTTATTAATAAACGACAGACAATTGGCAAGTCATGAATCTGTGCCAATAGGTGGCTATCCACCAAGAAAAGCCTCTCATGAACTTCGTAATCAACAGGTGCGTCCAGCTCTAACAGCTCATCCTGACACAATTTAGGCAAGCCCATTCTGAGAATACAGTGATGAAGCAGCAACTGGTTTTTCAAGTCTCCCAAAAAGCGATTAGCTAGCTCCATACACCAATTTTCCTGGTACTGCACAATTGTTTAATTTTGCGCTTCAATACTAGGCATTGTTTCCCTGAGAAAAGCTCCAGAAACACTTAAATACATTAAGATAGAAAGATCTTCAGAACTAGCCTCAATGGATACAGAAACAAAGCCATCAAGAGTAGATAACCTTTGTAGGTCATTATCAGTCTTTTTAATATAAGCACCTAAATTATCAAACTGTTTTGCACTAGCACGCTCAAACAACTCCAAAATTCGTGGCACAACTTGCACACTGCTCATTGATATTCCCTCAAGACTCTCTGATCACTTCATTATTCCCCAGTACCGTTACTATACAAAGTATAGACAGCAAACTAAATACTCCACCGAACATCTAGTAGCATAAAGGAGGCACTACCAAGTATAAAGGCAACAAGGTAGAATGCACTTTCTTCCAAACAAACTAACAAACTTACTTCAGCAGCTCACCGCTAATATATCCACCTTATGATACAAAATAGCTCTTCCCTACCCTCTTCTGTTGATCCAAGCCAAACACGCGTAATCGTTGGCATGTCAGGCGGTGTTGACTCTTCCGTTTCAGCACTACTCCTAAAACAGCAAGGCTTTCTTGTCGAAGGCCTGTTTATGAAAAACTGGGACGAGGACGACGGCACAGAATACTGTACCGCAATCGAAGACCTGAATGATGCCCAAGCTGTATGTGACAAGCTAGGTATTAAGCTTCATACCGCTAACTTTGCCGCTGAATATTGGGACAGAGTCTTCGAGCACTTTTTGGTTGAGTATCGCTCTGGGCGAACTCCCAACCCTGACATCCTGTGTAACAAGGAAATCAAATTCAAAGCCTTTCTCGATTATGCGAGTACCTTAGGGGCAGATTACATTGCGACAGGCCATTACGTGAGACGCGCTGACGATAATGGGCAAACCTTGCTATTAAAGGGGCTCGATAACAACAAAGATCAAAGCTACTTTCTACATGCTGTCAACCAAAGCAAATTAGCGAAAACCCTGTTTCCGGTTGGTGAATTGGAAAAGCCAGCTGTAAGAAAGCTTGCCGAAGAACATGATTTAATCACACATAACAAGAAAGATAGTACCGGCATATGTTTTATCGGAGAGCGAAAGTTCTCTGACTTTCTAAAGCAATACATCCCTGCGCAACCGGGTGATATTGAAACTGACAAGGGCGATATCATCGGCCGACACAATGGGCTTATGTACCACACTATTGGGCAGCGCCAAGGCTTAGGAATTGGTGGGCTCAGCGGCTATGACGAATCACCTTGGTATGTTGCACAAAAAGACCTTGATCGTAACGTATTAATCGTTGTTCAAGGCAGCAAGCACCCCCTTCTATACAGCAGCCAACTACAGACTCTCGAAACTGACTGGATCAACAAAGCTCCAAGTGAGTACCCTTTCCACTGCAAAGCTAAGGTGCGCTACCGCCAAGCTGATCAGGACTGCATTATTGAAAGTAACGACAATGGATGCTTAAGCGTATTCTTTGGGCAGCCTCAGCGCGCGGTCACACCCGGCCAATCGATTGCCTTCTATCTTGAAGATCAATGCCTCGGTGGCGCGATTATTGAAACAACGGAATAGACAGCTAAAACACTAGAAAGCTGAATTCCAAGACATGCTCAGCAATCATCAGCAAAGTAATTTTAAACAGTGAACTCTATGAACAAGACTCAACAACAAATACTTGCCCTAGCAGGGTTATTCCAGGCAATGTCAGCCGCTGACGACATTGCACAGAGCGGACAATGCAATCCTCAACACCTGGAAACTGCCTTAAATAGTCTGTTTATCACAAACCCGGATACCACACTATCGGTCTTTGGTGACCTTGCCAAACTTGAGAAAGGCCTTGAAGTCGTTCATGACCTACTTGCCAAAACTAATACTAAGGGGCACGTACTGCCCGTGCGCTACGCTCTTGCAGTCCTCCACCTTGAGAGAAAACTCAATAAAGATAAAGAAATGCTAGATGCACTTAGCCGGAAACTTGAGAGGGCACAACAGCAAGTAGAGCATTTTGGCCTGCTTCACGAAAATGTCATTGGCAGTCTCGCTGAGATTTACATGCAAACCATCAGCACCTTTTCATTGCGTGTACAGGTATCTGGCCATGAACGCCACTTGACCGTCGATCTGAACGCAGCAAAAATCCGCTGCCTGCTTCTCTCAGGCGTAAGGGCTGCAAACTTATGGCGACAACTCTCTGGCCATCGTTGGCACTTTATCTTTAAACGACGCGCGTTAGCAAATGAGTGCGAAAAACTATTAAGCCAAAGCAGAGCAAGCTAGCTGCTACATAATTATATCTGAAAACTATTACAGATCTACTTCAATTATTGATTAAATCCAGTAACTTGCATGAGAGAGACTTTGAATCTATATTAGGAACTTCTGCTCACGAATCAATCTATTTTGCAGTAAAATCACGACCCAACCATTACTGATTTCTTAAGGAAAACACTTTGTTTAGCAACCTTCGATTTGAAGTCAAAATTTGGCTACTTCTAGCTATTGCCATTATTAGCAGCTTATTCATTCAAGTTTTTGACCGGATTAATGAGCGAGATAACTTGCTCGAAAGTCGAAAAAGTGAAGTGAAGCATCTTGTTGAAAATGCGTCTTCGCTGCTTAGCTCATTCTACGAACGAAGAGATATATTGGGTGAAGCAGAAGCTAAAAAACAAGCCGTCAACGCTATCAGACACCTAAGGTACGACAATGGCAGCGGATATTTCTGGATCAATGATTATAGCGCGAAAATGGTGATGCACCCTATTAAGCCAGCACTGAACGGAAAAGACTTAAGCGAATTTACCGACCCTAAAGGCACGCAACTGTTTTCCGATTTTGTGAAAGTCGTACGCAGCTCTGAAAGCGGGTATGTCGATTATTATTGGGCTAAACCTGGAAAAGACGAACCTGTTGCAAAAACCTCATATGTTCAAGGCTTCAAACCTTGGAACTACATTATCGGCAGCGGTGTATATATTGACGATATCGATGAGCTATTCTGGAAAAAGTCACGATCGTCTATCTTCTTGCTTCTTGCCACGCTCATTGTCGTTGCTGTGATCGCTCGAATGATGACCCAAGACTTGGTCGAACCTTTAAAGCGAATCGTATCAGTCATGAAAGACGCTGCAAACGGAGACTTTCGACAAGAAATTGAGCAAACTGAGCGTCGCGATGAGCTAGGAGGTCTAAGCCGATCGTTCATCAGCATGCAAAGCGCCTTCCGTAGCTTAATCAATCACTGCAAACACGGCTCTGAAGAAATGTCGTCTTCTGCAACCGTCATAAATGACATTACATCAAGAACATCAGAAGGTGTTGACCAACAACACTCTGAGACCGAGCTTCTCGCCTCGGCAATTGAAGAGCTTGCCATGACAATTCAAGAGATTGCTAACAACGCTGCAGAAACCTCAGACCTGACTCACGAAGCAAATACTCAAATAAATCAAGGTAACGAGATGATGCGCAATACCATTGGTGCAATCAGCAGCGTCTCGGATGATATGACACAAGCCAGCCAAGTCATTAGCCAACTTGAAGCCGATGTTCAACAAATTGACACCATTCTTGGCGTCATCAGAAACATTTCTGAACAGACCAACCTATTAGCTTTGAACGCCGCGATCGAGGCTGCACGAGCTGGCGAAACAGGCCGCGGCTTCGCGGTAGTAGCAGATGAAGTTAGGTCTCTCGCACAACGAACTCATGAATCCACTGAAGAAATACAGGCGATGACTGAAGCTCTGCAATCTGCCGCTGCCAATGCAGTTAAAGTAATGGAGGCCGGAAAGATCCATACTCAATCTTGTGTGGATAATGCTTACAGCACCGGAGAGTGCCTAATGATAGCGGGTTCAAAAGTCGCTGAAGTCACCGATAGGAATAATATGATCGCTGCAACGGTGGAACAACAAGGCATCGTTGCGAATGAAGTCAGCAGCAATGTGGTCTCTATCAAAGAGGTCGCTCATGAAACCCACGAAGGTGCGACAACACTTTCACAACATAGCGAAGAGCTACAAAAGCTAACCAGCTCAACTCAGCAACTTCTTGAGCAGTACAAGGTATAGACTTGGAGAGAGCATATTTATAGCTCTCTTTTATTGTTATATTCATTTTATGCCTGATAAACACCGAGATAAGTAGACACATCTAATGAAAACCATATTACGCAAACCACTACACTTACTTATTTCAATCCCTCTACTAAGCTTGTGCTTTGCCCTAACCTGCTCTGCCAATAGCTGGAACTTGGAACATGATGACGACGGAATCAAGGTATATACTCAAGAGATAGAGGGTTCCTCATTCAAAGCATTTCGTGGTGAAACCTCGATTAAATCAAGCCTACATAACTTAATGGCCCACCATACAGACATATCTGCAATGGAACTATGGCTACAAGATTGCGCAAAGAGTGAAGTTCTTCGAAGAATATCAAATAAAGACTTTTATATTTACCAACGAACGAGTGCCCCCTGGCCTGTAAGCGACCGAGATTATGTACTACATGCCAATATTAAACAAGACCCCAAGACCTATGCTGTAACGATGACTTTCGAAGCCAGCACAGCCGTAAAGCAAAATCACGAAGACTGTGTACCTGTCACACAACTAACAGGTTATTGGCGCTTTACACCACAAGGTGATGGCTATATTTTTGTCGAATATGAAACGCATGCTGATCCTAGCGGAGACCTACCGGCATGGCTCGCCAACAGCTTCGTTGTTGACCAACCGTTAGGCACACTAGAAAAAATGCGTAGACGCGTCGAAAGCAATATCTATCAGCTGCCCAAAGAAATGTCGTACATCATTGAGCCACCATTACCATTAGCGATCAAAAATAAATCAATTTCCGAGCAAGCCACAAAACATAAGCAATAGACCGCACCCTCATGTATCCGTGACAAAAAGTGCAACTCAGGTCACATTTGTAGTATCATTGCCGCCCATTTTTTAAGCAGCAGAGAAAGAGATTACGAATGCAACTTTCATCTTTAACCGCAGTTTCACCTATCGATGGCCGTTACGGCTCAAAAGTCACTGACCTTAGGGATATCTTCAGCGAGTTTGGACTTATTAAATTCCGCGTAGAGGTTGAAATTCGTTGGTTGCAAACCTTGGCAGCCCACCCTCAAATTGAAGAATTAAAAGCCTTCTCTGCTGACGCCAACAAGTTCCTAGACGATATCGTAAGTAACTTCTCTGTAGAAGACGCAGAGCGCGTTAAAGAAATTGAACGCACTACAAATCACGACGTAAAAGCAGTTGAATATCTCCTAAAAGAAAAGTTCTCTGCAGCAAAAGGCGACTTCCCTGAATTAGAAGCCGATTCCGAGTTCGTTCACTTTGCTTGTACTTCGGAAGACATCAACAACCTATCTCACGGTTTAATGCTTACTAATGGCATGCAGAAGAGTGTTTTACCGTCAATGAAAGAAGTTGTAAACAAAATGGAAGAACTGGCACTTGAGCACGCTGAAATCCCGATGCTTTCACGTACCCACGGTCAAACAGCCTCGCCTTCTACAATGGGTAAAGAATTTGCAAATGTTGTTGCTCGTTTACGCCGCCAGTTGGCTCAAATCGAGAAAGTTGAAATCCTGGGCAAAATTAATGGCGCTGTAGGTAACTACAATGCTCACCTATCTGCCTACCCTGATGTTGACTGGGCTGAAAATGCTAAAACATTCATCGAGAGCCTAGGACTACAGTTCAACCCGTATACAACACAGATTGAGCCCCACGATTATATTGCAGAATTGTTTGACGCAATTGCCCGCTTCAACACGATTCTAATCGACCTAGACCGCGACATTTGGGCTTACATTTCAATGGCTTTCTTCAAGCAGAAAACAATTGCTGGTGAAGTTGGCTCTTCCACGATGCCTCATAAAGTTAACCCTATCGACTTTGAAAACTCTGAAGGCAACTTAGGCCTGGCAAACGCTATATTAGGCCACTTGGCAGAAAAGCTACCTATCTCTCGCTGGCAGCGTGACCTGACAGATTCTACGGTTCTTCGTAACCTAGGCGTCGGCCTGGCGCACAGCATCATTGCTTACCAGTCCACGCTAAAGGGTCTAAACAAGCTTCAAATTAACCCGGAGCGTTTAGCTCAAGACCTCGACAACGCATGGGAAATCATGGCTGAGCCGATTCAAACCGTTATGCGTCGCTATAAGGTTGAACAACCTTACGAGAAGCTTAAAGAGCTAACTCGCGGTAATGTAATGAACCAGGAAACGATTCAAAGCTTTGTGAAGACTTTAGATATTCCAGACCCTGCTAAAGAAGAGCTGCTGAAATTGACGCCTGCTACCTATATTGGTAACGCAATAGCGCAGGCAAACGCAATTAAGAGCTAACTTTCGAAAGATTATAAAAAAGGCGCATTGAGAAAACTCAACGCGCCTTTTTTCTTTCCATTTGAAGACTCTTAAGTAATCAGTTTCGCCCATAAACCCTTTCTCTGTTATAACGGAAGAAACCTAACATTTCTTCTTCCTTCTGGATGGTACTGGCCTCATTTTTAAAGTACTTCTCTCGCAAAGCGCTTAGCTTTTCTACTAAGGCTTCGCCTTCAAACTGCTCAGAGACAAGTGAACGCTCTTCCATATATGCGTAACCATTATTCCACCGATCCTCTCTCTCTTGGTCTCGCTTGGCCAACCATTCTATCTGGGACTCTTCGAATCCGATGAGCCGCCTCACTTCATTAATTTCATACTGACGTTCTTCACGTGTTAATGCACCGAGTTCACTTTGTACAGCATTAAGACCAAAGACAACTTGAGATAACATACCTTTCGAATCAAGCACCAAATCTTCAACAGAGCCAAAATAGTTTTCATCATAAGCGCTTTGCAATAGATAAACTCGGTCTTGCATGCTCATATCAAGTGACTGGTTAAGCATATTAACGGTAGAGAGCATCGACTCTCGTTTATCTTCTTCAGCACTTCGTTCTTTCTCCCAAATAGCTTCTGCTAACTCCTCACCAAAAATTTCATAGCGCTTTTGCCACAACATGCCTTGCTGCTGCAACGCAGGCATTTCATTCAGATCTAATATATTAGTCAAGAGCCACTCGTCATAGATATCAAGCATTGCTAATAAAGCAAGAATATCATCTACTAACTCGGGGAAAGCCGTTCGAATAATTCGCTCAAATATTTCCGCACCTGTATCTGGGTAGGACTGTATTAAGTCGTTACGCATTTCTTTCAAGCTTGCGTGAAAAGACGGTAAGTGTTTCTCACTTGAGTGTTCTTGAACCAGTAAGCTTACTAAGGCTTCAATCAGCTGCTCAATCTCACTAGGCTCCGCTTTCAAATACTCTGGAATCTGAGGAGTAGGCACATCAAGGTAATCCTCAGTCGAGGAAGATAAAGGTAATGAAGGGCCAAGAGAAACAGGCTCATAGTGCGAATTAAGTGGCTTTTGACTGGCAAATAACTGAATAAGGAAAACGCTTAGTGCGATACTGATAACAGCGATGCCACCCAACAAATAGGGTTTCAAATTTACGGCTTTATTGTGCTCACTCATATCTACTCTCTGAATTATTATCTTTAGACATTTCGAGAAAGCGGCGATCCCTGCCGCTCCAAAACTTACTACTCTGTTTTTATAGCAAAGGCTGAAGTACTGGCCAGATCTGTGCTGAAAGGTTATGAGATCCTTCCACGGTCGGATGAATATCATCACTTTCCACCTGAGAAGCAGGTACCGTTCCACGCGGATCTACAAAATGACAATTCGCATTACTCGACACGTCACAAGCATAACCCAGCAAGTCATCTCCATAATTCAATGCTTGAGTTAGATTCGCATTACCTCTAGGTAGCTCGTAATAGCCGAGCCATACAACATTATCGACGCCATCTGCATCCATTTGGTTTAGCAAGTTAACCGCGTTAACATACTGATCTTCAACTAAGCCACGGCAGCTGCTAGAAATGTTCCAGCGATACCACTTAGTACGGCAACCATAAGGGTCGAATAAAGTTGCCGGTATCAAGATATCATTACCGCCGCCATCCATGACAATCGTAGAAATATTCGCATCCGTTGCTTTCGCATCTTGGTACTGTTTGTCTACAGGTGTTGCTAATGAGCCACCCGATAACTCAGCGCCACTTTGCGTATAGTTTCGGAAAGTGGTAGCGGCATTCGCTTGAAGGTCCTCCTCAATTACACCATTCAAGTCGAATATCGAATCACCTAGCGTTACCACGTCCATACGCTGAGCGTTTTCTTCATAAGGGTTTCCCGTACAAGCAACCAAGGAACCGGCAATCGCTAGTGTCCCCACCAGCTTATTCTAGAGCCGCCTTTGTGATACAGTTTTCTTAGATTCATCGTTTTCATGCTTTCTCCAGTTGTTATTTTTGATATGGAGACATGATCCTATAATGATTAATTTAAGTTTAGTGAGGCGCAAAACGTACCAAATAGTGAATATTGTTCATATTTTGCACCCTCGATAATACACGAGCTAAAAAGAGAATAGATTTGTGATTTCATTCACAAAAAAGGGCCTTCCCTGGCCCCACTAACTATGTAAATCTAATTAAGTCGAGTGAATGTATTTACCCGAATTACAATACAGTCTGAAGCACAGGCCAAATCTGATTTGCCAAGTTAATAGATCCTTCTGGGGTTGGGTGAATATTATCGCTTTCAACTTGAGATGCTGGAACAGTGCCACGCGTATCGACAAATGAGCAGCTTGCATTCGTCGCTACATCGCAAGCATAACCAAGCAAGTCATCACCGTAATTTAAGGCTTTTGTGAGGTTTTTATTGCCACGAGGTAACTCGTAATACCCTAGCCATATCACGTTCTGAACATCATCACTTTCCATCTGATTGAGCAGGTTTATTGCATTAATATACTGATCCTCAATCAAGCCACGGCAGCTTCTTGAAATATTCCAACGCCACCAGTGAGTACGACACCCATAAGGGTCGAATAGCATTGCGGGGATAAGAATGTCGTTACCGCCGCCATCCATAACAATGGTATCGATATTTGCGTCTGTAGACTTAGCATCCTCATATTGTTGATCGACGGCTTTAGCCAAGGCACCACCAGACAACTCTGCTCCGCTTTGCGTGTAATCTCGAAAGGTCTCACCGGCATAGGATTCGAGCGTCTCTTGAATGACACCATTAAGATCAAAGATCGAGTCGCCCAGAGTAATAACGTCATTGCGATCTGCCACTTCTTCGTAAGGGTTACCTGTACAACCGACAACACTCACAGAAACTATACAGGCAGCTGCAAATTTGACAGCCTTAGCCATCTTCACTGGCAGGTCTATCAATTTTTTTTGTTTTAATCTAATCATTTTGCTTCTCCAGCTTTTTGATTGTTTTATGGAGAAACAACGATAACGCAGTCATGAATTTTTTTAGGTATAGGATTACGTACAGATCTCATAGATCAGTGCGCAATTTGCCTTAGGGTTCATTGCACATTCGTCTGGCCAAATCATCTCTAGCGTGCTGAATAAGTGTTAAAGGATCTCGCGCTACGGAAGTGAAAACATGCAAACCACCTAAAGGCATAATGCCCTTCTGTGTTATTTCACCGATAGACCGACAATAGTGCTTCAGGTTCCCGGCCGCATCCGGTTGTGAGGTTGAAGGCATCAATACCGCCACTTCATTTCGATCCAAACTAACAAGACTAAATGCGCTATCCAACTCTGTTGATAAGCACGCTTTAACCTCATCACGCCACTGAGACTCTATTCGCAACAATGCAAGGGCATGTGACGCTTGGTCGTCTCTGCCAATCAAATCAGTCAGGCGCGCTTCTAAACCTTTTTGGTTTAACATACCTGTTTCAGTATCATGAACATCCAACCATTTCCTCTCATCTACAATAGTTGGTTCAGCTAAAGGTGTCGCGATGACCAAAACTTGCCGAGACGAGATAGAGACAGACTCTTCCTGCTCTCCATAAACAGGCGTATAACGCCAAGAAAGGCAGTGCTGATGCCCTGACACAGAAGTGATATAAGCAACATGTTCAAACTCTGACAAAACCCCTCTAGTGATATCCTCAAGCCGCCGGGAGACTAAGCCCCCCTTAGCCTGAATGAGAGAATCCAACGAGCTCCCTTCGAGACTTTCTGAGCTTAATTCAAATAAAGATTTTAGATAGCGATTAACAGACAATAAGCGCCCGCCACCATCAACTACTGCGATACCCACAGGAACTGAGTCATTCACACTCTCTGATAATAGTTTCTCGCGCTCCAAAGCTTCTGTGCGTGCATCCAAAGCATTTGACGTTTCGACTGCCAAGCGCTCAACTGCATCGGCACGATGTAGCTTACGTAAAGGCTGGCGTAATAGTATAAATAGTAGAAATTCACCGACAAGCAACGCTAAGAAACTATAACTGAACGTTTGAGAGATCGTTTGATCTAATAAGGAGTAGTCTTCAGACACATTTGATATTACAACTAGTTGATTTTGCTGCAAAGGCATCGCCTTCAATTCATAAATATTTGGAGACAAATCCAAAACCTGAATTCGGCGACTTAATTCATCAAGAGAGTACGAACGCGAAGCCTGATCAAGCACGACTCTGCTTTCCAAGGGGTTGGTTAAAGCCATTAGATCACGCTCCCAAAATGGAGAAACAGGCAGCCCCTTGACCCCTGCACTAAATGGGTCCGTATTCTTGCTTAGCAAAACCGTATCAATATTTGAGACGTGCTGAAACCTAAGCATTACATTACTTAATGGCTCTGCCAGAACGATGACACCCAAAACATCCCCCTGATAAAGCATGGCAGTGTAAGTCACAATTCGGCAAACAGAGTTACAATCTACACGCCAAGAGGGCGCTTCTCTCTGGAGCACCTCCCTAACACTCTCTTGGTGTTGCAATGAGTCAGTCGAGTGTAATATACCAAGCTGAGTATCAAACAAAGCCAATACTGACAATCCCCCATCGGCTTGTAAATTCCAATCAAGCTCTTCTATTTCACTGCGAAAACTTTCGACATCGTTTCCCCGGATTGCCTCCATTAAAATTTTATTCAAACTTGCCGAGTTCGCTAGCTGTATCACTTTATCCGCAGAAGTTTCTATCAAACGATTTAATTGCTGTTCATATTGGGCATGCACAATAAGCCGGTTAGACTCAAACTCATGCGTTTTCCACTGAGACATCAACAAAGAAAAGACCAACACAATTAATGTGAATACAAGGCTAATCGCTCCAAACGTTTGCCAATTAATGTTAAAACCTTTGTCTTTCCATCCTGAGGGTAATGTCTCGTCAATCATCTACTACCACCTATAGGCGAGCTGAAAAAGAACTGCTGTCCAGTATGGATCCGGCTCGTCTGAAATCGAGTTATCACGACTAAACAACCTCGAGTAACCCTCAATATAATGAATCTCAGCGCGAAGAAGCCAGTTCTCATCAGGTCTAAATGCCAGACCAAAATTAGCATCGTCAAATGAGCTTTTTGGGTCTGACGAGCCCCTCAGCTTTGTTTGTTCATAGCGAACATACATTTCCCAGAATTCATCAAAACGATAAACACTCTGCAAGTAATAAGCTTCTTCATAAAAATCATTAACAGCCTCGCTTGCCAGTGCCGGAATATTAGTCTGGAATTTATGGCGCAAATACTCAAACGTGACAGACCATTGGAATTGGTTGTATTCAAGTGATGTAACGATATTTTCGGAGTAAAATGACGCGTCAGGTTCAACAATCATAAGCAAAGGGTCGTCACCTGCAGGAAACTCAACTGATACTTCGTATTCTGGTTTGAAGTACGTTATGGAGGCACGCCAACCATCAAACTCTTCTCCATATATTATTTTGGCTAACAGGCTACGATCTCCTTTGAGTTTGCTTGGAGAAAGTTGTGAGGCCTCTTCCAACTCATCTTTATCAGCAACAGGCTGGCTCAAGAAAAGTTGAAATGCTAAAGGCTCACCAGATAGGTCATAAGAACCAAAGAATTCCACACCATCAGCGGAATAAAAGGAGTTACGAGTCATGTCAAAATAAACGGCTTGCGGCATCACCACACCCGTTCGGGTATGGGGAATATCCCGAGTCTCATTATAAAAACCATAAGAAGAACGTATTCTCCCTAAACGAAGACCCAAAGAACGATCAAAACTCTGATAAATCGGGTAGCTAAAAAACCCGTAATCGAGACGAATATCTTCACCACTCGACTCACTAACCTTTCGACCTAATAACTGGGCGGAAACGCCTATAGACCCTTTGACCGTGGTAGAAAATAGTAAACCTGCCTCCCACATATCAAGCGAGGCCTCATCATCCGAGCGGCTCAGATAATCATAATCACTACTATAAATAACGCTTTGGCTAACAAAAGCCTCCCACGAGAAAGGTGTAAACCAGTCACCGTTTTCCTCAGCAAACAAGCTTGAAGAGTGAGAGCCAAGCAGCAAACTACTAGTAAACAGTAAGTATCTTAATATTTTCATTGTTCTGAATCTTTGTATCGTTATTATTGTATATATAGCCAATTGCCCCAGGGGTCATTGAGACACGCTCTATCATCTCACTCTCACTCTCAAGGCTAATTGGCGCTTGTCCCGTACCGGTATAAACCTGCCTATACCAAATAGACTCGAGTTGATTAGCCGATATCACTTTATCCATGGAGCAAGCTATTACCCTATTATTCATAAATCTCCAGGTCGCTTGAGTGTTGCCCTAACCTTCCCTTACAAAAAAAACCTAACGATTCAACAACGACGTTTTTGCGCCGAGGCGGTTTTCTCATATACCTTAAACTCTCTACGAGAAATAATTTGTTCCACAGTAACACCCCTTGATATATGTTTTGATTTTCCTGCGCCTACCTATTCACATCGCTACTTAAAGCACTTCGACTGCAAAGCAACTTTTAACCAACCTCTTTCGATCATTACGTTTGATGATCAACTATTATACAGAGATCTATCTAGCCACAACCCAACCTTGCACCAACTCTACCTTAATAAGTCTCTAGACCTCTGGCAAAAATCTGAACGATTGCAAGACTTCGAGTATCGTGCAATCAGCCAGATAATGCACAACCACCCAGAGTCTTTTAATAGTCAGAAGCTGGCATCCAAGCTAAATATATCTGTTCGAGGATTACAAAAACGGCTTAATAAGCACGGCGAGTCGTTTTCTCACCTTTCCAACATTGCCCGAAGAGAGCTTGCTAAAGTTTACTTATTTCAAATGAGGCAAAACATTGATTACACGGCTGAACAACTTGGCTTTCAAACAGCATCAGGCTTTAGGCGCTTTTTCAAAGCCGAATTTTCACAAACACCTATAGAGTTTCTCGAAAAGCATTGTTCAGCAAAAATTTGTTCCAATCTTGAAAACTAGGCGTCACCTTCTCCGCCTTTTTAATCTGGATATTATTAACGAAGATAGTAAGTCAAGCATGAGCTAGCTCAAACATAGCTCGAAGCACCTAGCGAGGCACAGTGACCTCTGCCTACAAATCTCCGAGCACTAATGCACCGCTTTCCAATAAGTTGGCAATAACGCTTTTATCCTGTTTATCTGAAACTAAATCTAGTATTCGCTGACGACAAAGATCTTGTCTGTCGGCGAGTTCTTCAGCCAATGCGGCTGAACATTTATAAGAAGTACCATCAACATAAAGCAGACACTCCTTGAAGGTGGTATAGGCAAAGCGTGAAGCAGGGTTACGCTGAATTAGCTCACCCTCACCAAGGAGCGACTCCCAATCCTCAATACTTTCGCCGACAAGCTCAAGCTCAGGATACTTCCTTTCCGTTACATACTCCCCTAGCCAGTTTGCAAGCAAGGTCTCATTGGTCAAGGCCTCGCTCAACATTTCACGCAAGCGAGTGATAGCAGCTTCAGGGATATTACCTCGGGCAGCTTTTAAAGCCTCGATGCTATCCTGATAACGCTCATCCTCTTTCAAGCCCTCCAAAGCTGCTGTCGCTACACCGTCGACAATATCTCGAATGCTCGGAGCGCGAAAACCAACTGAATAGGTCATGCTGTTTTCTACAGAGACTCCTAAGTGCGCATGCTTGGCGGGAATGTAAAGGATATCACCCGGTTCCAAGGTTACTTCCAATTTAGGCTCAAATTCAGTCAGGATACGCACAGAGGTATCTGGTACCAATTCACTGTCGGCGCTACAAACCTGACCTACTTGCCACTTTCTGCTCCCCTCTCCTTGAATTAGAAAGACATCAAAAAAGTCATAATGCTGGGAAACGGTTCCCCCAACCGGCGCATACGAAGCCATTATGTCATCCAGACGCCAGCTCGGTAAGAAATCAAAAGACCTTAAAATCTCCGCCACTTCAGGTGACCACTGATCAAGACCTTGAACCAGAAGCGTCCAATCCCTCTTGGGTAGAGTAGGAAACCGGCTTTCTTCAAAAGGCCCACACTCGACCTGCCACTTTTGATCAGACTGCATAATTATTCGGGACTCGACATCCTCCTCACAGGCTAAACCCGCTAATTCACTTGGCTCCAACCAATATGGGTCCGAAAAAGCCTTGGAAATAAGCATTGGTTTTTTTTGCCAGTAATTGAGTAAAAAATCCTGAACATCAAAATTGTGCAACATAGCGAGCCTTATTCTTAATTAGCAAAAAGCAGGTAAAGTCGGTAGACCTGCATACCCCAGCTGTTCTATTCTGAGCATGATATAATAATGGATTGATAATGCAGTAACATCATTTGAAATATTATGAGTCAAATTAAAATCCAAACTTATGCCCTGGATAAACTTCCATTAGAGGTACATCGTCGCCTATGCAAGCTCGATAACGACTGGCTGCATATTCATAAGGCTCATCAAGTAGAGAAGGGTTTTATCCAGGCACTTGTCGCCAGTGATAACATTATTGGCTACGTTGTCGTTAAGCATAACGACGCTAGCTCTGCCCATATCCATAAGCTATATATTCACCCTTCCTGCAGAAGAAAGTCCTTTGGTCGCCAGCTTCTGCATCGAGCGATGAAAGCTGCCGCAAAGTCTAACTATGATGAGCTCTACCTGGAATGCTTTCAAGAATATCAGGCCTTCTTTGCCTCTCAAGGATTCGTGACAGCCAAAGAGCCTAATCGTGATGGGATATACCATATGGAAATGCCCTGTCTGAGGCATTATATTAAAGTCCGAGCAGAAGAGCCTCACTTGTCAACAGATGGACGGAAGGCACTGTTAATATCTCAGGATAATCATTTATATAAGTACAATAACCAAGACCAGTTTGTTAGCTTTCATCGAAGCATGCTTTCACAGGCCCAGAGACAAATATCCATACTTTCCGACACAATCACACACCCTATCTTTAAAGAAAGCTACATCCGTCAATGTCTATTGAATCTATCGAAGAGGAACTCGCAGGCAAAAATTAGAATACTATTAATCGATGATCGAACTGGTGCAGGCTATCACAATCCACTTATTGACCTCGCCCAGAAATTGACCAGCTTCATCGAATTAAGAGTGATTCCAAGAGGCGCCAGCAGGCCCCGCGATATGATTACAACGGTTGATTTTGACGCCGGCATCTACCGGAAAGACCTGGATAGCTACACGGGCTTCGTTAACTACAGCAATCATATGATCGCACAGAGACTCAGAGATAGCTTTGACCAACATTGGCAATACGCTAAACCCTCTGCCAATATGCGCCGCCTAAGTATTTAGCTAATCAATACGCACAAAAAAACCGGCATTCAGCCGGTTTTTTTGTGCCCCTACATAAGCAGGGGCTGAGTAAACACTTATTGCGCTTTAAACTTCAAACGGTAAGCATGAAGTAGCGGCTCTGTGTAACCACTTGGCTGCTCTTTGCCCTTGAAGATCAAATCAGAAGCTGCCTGGAAAGCAATGCCGTCAAAAGACGGTGCCATGGCGATGTATTCAGAATCACCCGCATTCTGGCCGTCAACAATCGCTGCCATACGCTTCAAGCTTTCTTCAACCTGTTCTTTGGTACAAACACCGTGCTCCAACCAGTTCGCCACGTGCTGAGAAGAAATACGCAATGTTGCACGATCTTCCATCAAACCAACGTTGTTGATATCTGGAACTTTAGAACAACCAACACCCTGATCAACCCAACGTACAACATAACCCAGGATACCCTGACAGTTGTTGTCGATTTCGTTCTGAATGAATTCAGGCGTTAGCGCCTTAACTTCATCTGCAGACATTAGTGGAACGCTTAAGATGTCATCTACGTTTGCATGCTCGCGAGTCTTAAGTTCGTTTTGAACCGCAAATACATCAATCTGATGATAGTGAATTGCGTGAAGTGCTGCAGCAGTAGGAGAAGGAACCCAAGCCGTGTTAGCACCCGCTTTAGGATGGCCCACTTTCTGCTCCATCATCATGCCCATTTCATCAGGAATCGGCCACATGCCTTTACCAATCTGTGAACGACCTTGTAGGCCTGTTTCCAAACCTGTATCAACGTTCCAATCTTCGTATGCGTTAATCCAAACTTGCTGCTTCATTTGAGTCTTAGCAACAAAAGGACCTGCCAACATTGACGTGTGTAGCTCATCACCGGTACGGTCAAGGAAGCCTGTGTTGATGAATACAACACGGTCTTTCGCTGCACGGATACATTCTTTCAAGTTAACAGTGGTACGACGCTCTTCATCCATAATACCCATCTTCATCGTGAAGCGAGGCAGGTTAAGTGCATCTTCAACACGTGCAAACAATTCGTTAGCAAAAGCCACTTCTTCTGGGCCGTGCATCTTAGGTTTAACGATATTGACAGAACCTGTTGTAGAGTTCTTGAATGGGCTATTGCCATTCAAGTCGTGAATAGCGATAAGCGCTGTCACAACACCGTCCATGATGCCTTCAGGAATTTCAGAACCGTCTTCCAAAAGAATCGCAGGGTTAGTCATCAAGTGACCTACGTTACGAACGAACAACATTGAACGACCTTTCAAAGAGAAAGTATTACCGTCAACACCCGTGAATTCACGGTCAGCATTCATCACACGTGTAAATGTCTTACCGCCTTTGCTTACGTCTTCAGCCAGATCGCCTTTCATTAGGCCTAACCAGTTGCCGTAAGTCGTCACTTTGTCTTCTGCGTCAACCGCAGCAACAGAGTCTTCACAGTCCATGATAGTGGTCAGTGCCGCTTCCATGATCAAATCTTTAACGCCAGCAGCGTCAGTTGAACCAACTGGGCTAGTCGCATCGATTTGGATTTCGATGTGCAAACCATTGTTCTTCAAAAGAATAGATGTTGGTGCAGCTACGTCGCCGGTGTAACCAACAAATTTGTCTTCTTCTTTTAGACCTGAAGTAGAACCGTCAGCCAGTGTCACGGCAAGCTTACCGTCAACGATTGCGTAGTTTGTTGTACCGACGTGAGAACCCTTAGCCAAAGGTGCAGCCGTGTCTAATACACCACGAGCATAAGCGATAACCTTGTCGCCACGTACTTTGTTATAACCTGGGCCCTTTTCAGCGCCACCTTCTTCAGAAATAACTTTCGTGCCATAAAGCGCATCGTACAAAGAACCCCAACGAGCGTTAGAAGCGTTCAATGCGAAACGAGCGTTCATTACTGGCACAACTAGCTGTGGGCCAGCCATTTCAGCGATCTCTGGCTCTACATTTTCAGTCGTTGCTTCAAATGCCGGGCCTTCTTCTACCAGGTAACCAATTTCCTGAAGAAATGCTTTGTACTCTGCGAAATCCAAAGACTGGCCTTTACGCTCAGAATGATACGCATCAATCTTAGCTTGAAGGTCATCACGCTTTGCAAGCAGCTCGCGGTTACGTGGTGCCAACTCATTAGCGATTGCGCTGAAACCAGCCCAAAATGCATCCTGATCGACGCCTGTACCTGGAATTGCTTTCTCGTTTACGAAATCGAATAGCTCTTTTGCGACCTGCAGGCCTGCAGCTTGAACGCGCTCTGTCATCTTTGTATCAGCCTCAACACTTGAAATAACAAGGAAATTGCCCCTAGCAAAAGTAAACTTCTTCGCCAGGTGCGTAATAAAGGCGGCAGATTTTACATGAAAATGTGACAAACCCCAAATTCTATCCGATCAAAGTTTGCACAATCATTTACCATTTCACCCTAAATCCCAGATAGAAAATCACAAACGCTGGTCTATACTCAAAGGTATAAGCAATTTCAGTTTAACCTTTTGTATATTTTTTAAGATCTTAGCTATGTCAACAACCACTATTACAATCGCCATCGTTGCTATCATATTTCTTTGCATTGGTGCTATTTATATTTCTCAAGCGCGCGAGCGAGCACGTGTTGAGCGCATTCGCAAAACCAATGTGCTGACTGAGCGACATAACCGCATGCAACAGTTGATTCACGACCTGCCCCCGCAGTACTTAAACAACGAGCTACGCATCATGATCGCCGAGCGCTCAGTTGAAACGCTTAATGAACTGATCATTTTAAATAAAACCGAGCGCCTACAAGGTTACCTCACTGCTGATCATGACTATCTAAAGAACTTACGCGAAAACAACCCCAAATTTCCGGCAGTCCCCGTAAAAACAGAAGCCAAAGCCAAAGAAGTGAGAGGCTACCTGGAGGTACTTCAACGCTTTATTCAGTCACAACATAAGGCCAAGCGTCTGAATGCCGGCAGTGCAAAAAAATATCTGGATCACATCAGTCTTTCGATTTGCCAATCCAAAGCAGACTTATTCTGTGGCCGAGCCGAAGCGGCAAATGCCAATGGCAAGCCCAGAGTTGCAATTCATAATTACCACAGTGCAATTGATGCATTTAAAGAGTTTGCCAAACACCCTCAGGCCGCAAAAGCTATTGCGCTTTACAAAGCCAAAATCAAAGCGCTTGATGAAGTAGCGGATCAACACAACAAAAAATTCAGAGAACAAGAAGAAGCTAAAAAACAAGAAGGCAACAAAGAGTGGGATAGCTTTCTCGATGACGAAGACCAATGGCAAAAGAAGAATTCATACGACTAAAAACAAGTTTTTTCTCTTCTCTTGCATCTTAAAATAGGATTTTCCTGACATTATGTACTATTTTTAATATTTAGAAGAGCTCCATAATTAGCCCGGCTGATCGAGCTCTACCTATTCTGTCCACAATGAACTTCTCTGGACGACCTCAAAAAATAAAAAAGCCGTTTAGATGAGAAAAATCAGGCTCAGCCACCCATTAGCTAAATTATTCCTATTACTAATCCTCATCGTTGTAGGGCGTTATGCTTTTTCTGAACAACTTCCCGGATACAAGCTCAGCGCTGAGTCAATACCCGAAAATATAGGCATTTACACCCAATACATCGAAGATAAAGACGGCATTCTATTTTTGAAGATATTATGGCCGCGGACTCAAAGTATAATAATGGTCTAAAATGGCAAAATGCTCCCAACGATGGCCTTGCAAAAGGATTTACTGACTCAGTATATTGGCTCCGCTTTTCAGTCGATAACATAAGCCCAGAAGCCACACGCTGGTACCTTGAGGTTCGCTACCCGATCCTTGATTCAATTGAATACTTCATACCAGATAGTGAGGGCGAGTATACTAAAGAAATCGCAGGTGATGCTTATCCCTTTGAGCAACGAGACATCGATTATCGAAATATCGTTTTTTTACACAACACGCCAGCCAACGAAAGCCAAACTTTTTATATGCGCATCGATACCTCTAGTTCGATGTTTGTCCCCCTTCAAATATGGCCCAATGACACCTTCTTTCATGAAATAGATAAAGTTAAGCTACTGCTCGGCATTCTCTATGGGATCGTAATTCTTGCGCTATTTATTTCAGCAGTAAATGCCGTATTCCTAAGAGACGTCATGTATATCTGGTTAAGCGGTATCTTTATCTGCTTTTTCTTGTACCTGGGTGGGATTAAAGGGGTTGCCTTCCAAGCCTTATGGCCAAACTCTCTCTATTGGCAGAAAATCAGCATCCCCTTCTTCATGAATATGAGCGTTGCATTCGGCTTCTTATATTGTCGCGCCTACATCAACTTAAGAGTGCTGTCTCTCAAGCTTGACCTGTCAATTAAAGTCTTGGCGGCGCTAGCTTTTGCCACAAGCTTACTCTGCTTTATTATCGAATACGAATACATCATTAGCATCAGCACAATCGTAACCATGCTTTCACAAGTCATATGTTTAAGCATCGGCCTCTACTCCTGGTATAAAGGCAATACGGCAGCCCGCCTGTTAATTTGCATGTAAAACTGACCCTGCTTTTGCACTTAATTTTGACCCGCCTGAGAGGCCAGATTATGGCCTGAACTTTTCTTTTATTTCCAGTTTTAAATTCGTTTATTAGTAGATTCTTTGTAGCGGTAACTTTCGTTACCTGTTTCAATGATGTGACAGTGATGCGTTAGTCGATCAAGTAATGCGGTTGTCATCTTTGCGTCACCGAAGACTTGGCTCCACTCTGAAAAGCTTAAGTTAGTCGTGATAATCACACTTGTTTTCTCATATAGTTTGCCTAGCAAGTGGAATAGTAATGCGCCTCCCGTTTGACTAAAGGGCAAGTAACCAAGTTCATCTAAGATAACCAAGTCTGTATGGCTTAACCTGTTCGCAATGCGTCCCGCTTTACCTTCGAGTTTTTCTTGTTCAAGTTGATTCACAAGTTCAATGGTCGATAAGA
>NZ_LWEY01001612.1:0-801 GCF_001634935.1 Oleiphilus sp. HI0043
AAGTAGATTCCCCAGAATAACCACTCCATGAATCCTAGCCATTCTGGGACCCAAGACAATAAGGTCGCCATCCAACCGTCTACTAGGCTATATGCCCACATGATGAGCAGCGTAAACAAGATGATATTTACGGTTAAAGGAACCAGTAAAAATAGGCGAAAGCCGGGCTGGCAAATGATCTTGAAACCTTGAGCCAGATAGCCAAAGCCGGTAAACATATTTCCCTTCATGTGAAGATTCGCTCCTGATCAGAATATCGTCTAAGAAATTTATAGGGCTTAATAGGGTTGTAGGCAGTGTATAATAGCTCGCTTGGAGTTTCAGCAGTGCTCTGATGAAATCAAAGTAATGTCACTAGGTAGTTGTAGCCAATGCGTCCAGATTTTCAAATCGAGATTGTTTATTCAGATGAACAGCTTGTGGTGGTTAATAAGCCCTCCGGTTTGCTATCAGTTCCGGGCAGAGGCCCCGACAAAGCTGATTGCTTGCTGAGCCGCTTACAAGACCAATTTCCCACTATCAGGGTGGTTCATCGTTTGGATTGCGCAACCTCGGGCTTGATGGTCTTGGCGCTTGATGCGGATTCCCACAGGGAGCTTAGTAGGCAGTTTCATGACAGAGAAGTCAAAAAGCGCTATGAAGCCTTGGTTTATGGCTTTATGGAAGATGAAAGTGGCGAAGTTAATCAGCCATTGAAGACCGACTGGCCCAATCGGCCTCGACAGATGATTTCACATGAAGGTAAAGCTGCTCAGACCTTCTATCAATGTACGACTCGCTCAGAACAGGCATCGAGAGTCA
>NZ_LWEY01001613.1:0-1993 GCF_001634935.1 Oleiphilus sp. HI0043
TTCAATGTAGCGCCACTCAAAATACTCAGCATTCTGTCTAATGTTGAGTATTTTGAGATTATGTTCCTTGTTGTATAGGTATTCTAAATCCTTCTTATAATTCTCAACTTGGGATATCGGTTTTATCGTTTTTCTAGTTCTTACTAAGTGCTTTAGTCGAGTAAAAAAACGAACGCCCCAGGCTATTGTTGGATAAATTATAGTACCTTTTACCCCATGGCCTTGTTGGGTGCTAGAAAATCCTTTTGCTGTAAGAGGTTTAATATAGAAAGCTATATTTCCAAGATTGTACCAGTTCAATCTTGTAAACATCGCTTGAGCAGCTTGAGATATCCCTAGGCCTATAACGAAATCATGTTGATCCATGAGCTTTTTGATCAAAGCAACGCCTAGGCCTCTCATTCTCCATTTTTCATCGACCGAGAGGTCAATGGCACAGCACCCTGAGTAAACCTTATCGGCATAATTAACCGTACACTTTAAACCATACTGGGTGCCGACAACATCATTCCCGTCCCAAGCGATATATCGGGGGTTTTTGATGTTATTTGAAAATAGCCAATCGTTGTACTCGGGGGAGTGTCGCAAAGGGCTATTTACAAAAGCTTGTTTAAGGAATGAGTCGACACCTTCCGTTTCATTGTCTGTAACGGTTTCACGAATTCGATCCTTAAAACGCACGGCAAGCCTGTCAAAAACTTTTTGTTGATTGTTTTTCGTTTGGCTTTTTTTAGCACTCATCATTACCAACCCAAATCAACCTTGTCTATTAACTGTGCATGGAGGTGTAAATATTGAGTTGTTTTACGTTTGCTTTCAATATCATTGTAAATAAAGTCTGCTTGTTCAGTGCTCGTGTTTAATGCTTCTGCTAACTCTGATGATGGCTTTTCGTTGTTATAGAACCACAGCGCTACATCCATTTTGTTATATGGAAGAGCGAAGTAAAATTCGTCCTGCCCCTGGCTTAGGCTGTAGGTGTCGGTAGTGGGGGTGGCACTACAGATTTCTTCAGGCAGCCCTAGGTGACGAGCTAATTCATATACTTGTGTTTTATATAGGTGAGCAATTGGTTTGATGTCTGCTAAACCGTCTCCACCTTTGACAAAGAAGCCTTGATCATATTCAACTCGATTAGGTGTACCCACTACAGCATAGTTCAGCCGATCTGCATGGAAATAGTCCATATTTTTACGGATACGTTGCTTAAAGTTTGTTGCTGCTACAATTGTCAGGTACTCATTTAAACCCAAACGCTTTTGCTGCTGCTTGCCGGACGGGTCTTCAACGACAAGTTTGAAGTGGTTAATTTGTCCTTTAGCCCCTCCATCGATCACTATTTTATTTTTCCAACCTTCGCAATACTCTGGGAAGGTCTTTTTGATCGCTTGATCGCGCCATTCATAACAACCTATTGCTTCTAGTGCTGGGGCAATATCTTGAACTGTATACTCGATGCCGAGGTGCTCGGCTAGAGCTCTACCTCTCTCTAAGCTAGTTGAAGAAGAATCTGTTTCTGGCATTAAGATTCCAAATACTTTTTTCGGGCCAAGTGCACTGACAGCTAAAGCTGCACTAACTGAGCTGTCTATTCCACCAGATATTGCGACGACCAAGCCGCGACGGTGTAGCGTTTTTCGTAAGGAGTCTCTAATAAATCCCCCAATGCGTTCTACCTCAG
Source organism: Oleiphilus sp. HI0043 (assembly GCF_001634935.1). Classification (NCBI taxonomy): domain Bacteria; kingdom Pseudomonadati; phylum Pseudomonadota; class Gammaproteobacteria; order Oceanospirillales; family Oleiphilaceae; genus Oleiphilus; species Oleiphilus sp. HI0043. Next base: position 1,682 of record NZ_LWEY01001613.1, read on the forward strand.
CTGCATGGTCTAACTGGGTGTATTGTTTAAGTAGGTTTTCAACTTGGCTATTCATTAGTGATCTCTTCTTTCCGTAAATGAGTTATTTGCGCGCATTGGCAAAGCTTGCTAGCTCGTGACGTTTTATTTTTCCGCTACTTGTGCGAGGAAATTCACTGACCCAGAAAATTTCCTTAACTTGTTTGTGAGGCGGTAGATTTTTCCGGCAATGATAGCGGATCGGTTTTGGGTCTTCACCAAAGCCCTGTTTGAGAATTACAAAAGCAGCGATGACTTCGCCTAGCAGCTCGTCTTTGATTCCAGTGACAGAAA
>NZ_LWEY01001614.1:0-1033 GCF_001634935.1 Oleiphilus sp. HI0043
TACTGGGTAGTACCCTTGCCAGCACCTGCATTGTCGCTACGCTGCGTAAAACAAGGGGTACAACACATGCGACCAGAAGTAGGTACATTTCGGTGCCTACTCTCTCTAAGCCTCCACGAGTAAAGCCTGTCGAACATGATTCACGTCAATTTTGAGAACCAGGGTTCTTGCCAAATGGCGCGTTCTAAGACAGAGTTGCGACTAGATAAGATTCTTAAACCAGAAACTAAGCGCCGCATAAAGGTTGAAGCACTCATGAGCCAGATCCCCGCCACCATATTATTAGTTGATGACCACCCTTTATTAAGAAAAGGACTAACCCAGCTGATTGAATTCGAAGATGAGCTAGAAGTCATTGGTGAAGCAAGTGATGGGCATAGCGCCCTAGAGCTTGCTAAAGAGCACGAGCCCGACCTAATCGTGTTAGATCTGAATATGCAAGGTATGGATGGTTTGGAAACACTTAGAGCCATGCGAAATGCCGAGATCACCTCCCGTATCATCATGCTAACCGTAAGCGATAGTGATGAAGACGTTGTTTGCGCTATTACTTATGGTGCCGACGGCTACCTGCTTAAAGATATGGACCCTGAGCAAATACTGGAAAAGCTAAAAGAAGCCGCGCTTGGTAAAATGGTGATCAGTGAGAAGCTAACACATGTTCTGGCCGGAGCAATACGAGGCGGCAACGATAAGAAATCGAACTTATTAGCCAAACTAACCAGCCGGGAACACGAGATCCTGAAACTCATAGCCAAAGGTATGAGCAACAAGCTTATTGCCCGTGAACTCGATATCTCTGACGGAACCGTGAAGGTTCACGTCAAACATGTCCTGAAAAAACTAGGTTTGAATTCTCGAGTTGAAGCCGCAGTATGGATGGTGAATCAGAAGGGCTAAACTTCACTCAGCTTTTAGCTCACTTTTGACCACTCTGGGCATGTCACCAGGTGGTCATTAACCATCCCCACAGCCTGCATAAAGGCATAGCAAATAGTCGGACCGACAAAGGTAAAGCCGCGCTTTTTCAAAT
>NZ_LWEY01001615.1:0-1309 GCF_001634935.1 Oleiphilus sp. HI0043
TCAAATTCTCTTTGGCTTGGAGAGAAGAGACGGCCTTCGCGTGGTTTTGTTTACTCAGCTTCTGACCTTTAGCAGATAGTACCGGGAAATGAGAGAATTCGGGAGGCTTATAGTCAAGCGCTTGATAGAGTGCCAATTGCATGGGAGTAGAGAAGAGTAGGTCGTAGCCTCTTACGACATGTGTAATATTCTGTCGGTGATCATCATTAACCACAGCTAGTTGATAAGCATAAAAGCTTTCTTTACGCTTAAGAACAAAATCATCATCTAGTTTATACGAGTGTTCACCTTGCATGCCGTCATGCCAATAATATAGTTCTTCGGTATTCCTAAACTTCTGAGCACAGTTTTGCTTATCGACAGACTGGCGTAGGCAAGCTTCATTGTGTCGACCACCGTTTGTAGCCAAGTATTTTCGACTACAGGGGCAATAGAAAATTGCTTTTCTTAAGTCCAGTTTTGTTAACAAGCTTTCGTATTCAGCACTATGTGCTGATTGAAAAACTATTGGTTCATCCGAGAATAAATGGTGGGCTTCAAGTGTCTCGATAATTTGCTGGCTAGCGCCGGGTGCTTCACGTAAGGGGTCAATATCTTCAATTCTTACAAGCCAGGTACCCGAATTTCTCCTTGCCTCTAAATAGGAAACCAAGGCAGCGAAGAGTGAACCAAAGTGTAAAGGGCCGGTAGGGGACGGAGCAAAGCGACCGCGATATGAGCTCATAGATCTAAGGATATTGGGTAGGAGTAGCTCCCACCCAATCTATCAGGATTAAATTCCTGTTTGGCGCTCTTTAATTTCAGCGAGCGTTTTACAGTCGATGCATAGGGTTGCAGTAGGTCGTGCTTCAAGCCGACGAATACCGATCTCTACACCGCAAGAATCGCAAAAGCCATAGTCATCATCTTCGATGCGGTCTAAGGTTTTATCGATCTTCTTGATTAGCTTACGCTCACGATCACGTGTTCGAAGCTCAAGACTGAACTCCTCTTCTTGTGTCGCTCGGTCACTTGGATCTGCATAGTTAGAAGCGTCTTCTTTCATATAATGCACAGTACGATCTACTTCTTCCATTAGCTCAAGCTTCCAAGCTAAAAGGATTTGGCGAAAGTGCTCGCCCTGTTCATCGTTCATGTACTCCTCACCGTCTTTTTCGACGTAAGGGGTGAAATTCGTCATTTCTTGGGATTTTTGTTGGTTTTCCGGCATAACATTCTTCTCATTGTTACTTACTGATTGCTTCTCGTTGGCAAGCCGGGACAACGAGATTCCATTTAGCATATTAAAAAGCTAAGCCCACAAAAATTA
>NZ_LWEY01001616.1:0-1535 GCF_001634935.1 Oleiphilus sp. HI0043
GCAGCTATCAATAAAGCACGCGAAACTCACGGGCCCTGCGGTATAGCTGTTAACTGCGCCGGCATTGGCAATCCAGGACGTATTCTTGGGCGTGACGGCCCAATGTCTTTAGACTTTTTTAATACCGTAATTCAAGTAAACCTTGTTGGCTCATTTAATGTACTAAGGCTGGCGGCAGCAGACATGCAAAGCCGAGAAGAAAACGCAGACGGTGAGCGAGGCGTAATCATTTCAACAGCCTCAGTAGCGGCTTATGAAGGTCAAATTGGTCAAGCTGCCTATTCTGCCTCGAAGGGAGGGATCGTATCAATGACCCTTCCCGCTGCACGTGAGCTCGCAAAGTTTGGCATTCGCGTATTAGCGATCGCACCCGGCCTCTTCCTAACGCCTATGATGGAATCATTTTCTCAAGAAGTACAAGACAGCCTTGCTGCAACATTACCCTTTCCATCTAGACTAGGTAAACCCGATGAGTTTGGTAGGCTAGTGCGTGATATTGTTGAGAACCCAATACTTAACGGTGAAGTGATACGTATTGATTCCGCTGTCCGTTTGGCAGCAAAATAATACCAAGCGCGGCATTTTGGGAACATCATAAAGTCGTTACACGTGACCTAGCTGCTAAATAGTCCGCTATTATACAAACACTAACTCACTAAAAGAGGAACCCATATGGACTTATCACTGAACGAGGAGCANATTATGATTCAGAGTATGGCACGTAAATTTGCCAGCTCTGAACTGATGCCTATCGCCGATAAGCTTGATATGGGGGAGGCACAGGAAACCTTTGTTAAGAATCTAAAGAAACTGGCTGAGCTCGGTTTTATGGGGCTCAATATCTCGAGTGAATACGGCGGTACCAATGCCGGTACCGTTTCCTTTAGTTTGGCCATCACTGAAATAGCCAAGGCTTGCGCTTCGACAGCAGTTACAACATCGGTAACAAACATGGTTGCTGAGGTTATCCAGGCTGTTGGCAGCACACAACAGAAACATTCTTATCTACCAAAACTTTGCTCTGGTGAATATTCTGCCGGAGCATTCTGCTTGACTGAGTCTCAGGCCGGTTCGGACCCTTCATCAATGAAATGTTCCGCTACTAAAACAGCTTCGGGCTGGGCGCTAAATGGCAGCAAGCAATTCATTACCAGCGCAGAATATGCTGGCGTATTTGTTGTCTGGGCTCTGACGGATAAGAGTGCGGCAAAAGGAAAAGGCATTTCTTGTTTCCTTGTCGAGGCGGGGACTCCCGGCCTAATAATAGGAAAACCCGAACAAAAGATGGGACAAAAAGCCTCTTCTACTTGTCAGCTTAGTTTCGATAACTGCAACATTGATGACAGTGCACTTTTGGGTGATCTAAACAAAGGCTATCGTGTCGCCGTTGGCGAACTGGCCGGCGGCAGAATAGGCGTCGGCTCATTAGCACTTGGTATTGCTCAGGCAGCCATCGACTATGCAACGATATACACAAAAGAACGTGAGCAATTTGGCAAGGCAATCGCGAACTTTCAAGGTATCCAGTGGATGTT
>NZ_LWEY01001617.1:0-1661 GCF_001634935.1 Oleiphilus sp. HI0043
CTTACGTAACGGATGCAGTGAGCACCATACGTAAAGAGTTGAATGGACGTGTTCCGTTGATTGGTTTCTCTGGGAGTCCTTGGACTTTAGCCACTTATATGGTTGAGGGTGGAAGCTCTAAAGATTTTCGCCATATCAAAGCGATGATGTATTCTCAGCCAGAAATTATGCATCAGTTATTGGATAAAATTGCCTTGTCTGTGATTGATTATCTGAATGCTCAAATAAAAGCGGGTGCGCAAGCGGTTCAGATCTTCGATACCTGGGGTGGAAACCTGAGTGATCATGCATATCAACAGTTCTCTTTGGCTTATATGAAGAAAATTGTAGCTGGCTTAATTCGGGAATACGATGGTCGAAAAGTCCCCGTGATTCTATTTACCAAAGGAGGCGGTTTATGGTTGCCTTCTATGGCTGATACCGGCGCTGATGCACTTGGTCTTGACTGGACGATGGATATCGGTAAAGCGCGTGCCTTGGTAGGTGATAAAGTTGCTTTGCAGGGGAATATGGATCCGTCGGTGCTATATGCTTCAGAAAAAGGTATTAGGGATGAGGTGGCTAGAATTTTGGCATCTTATGGTCCAGGTGAAGGCCATGTATTCAATCTGGGGCATGGTATTCATCAATTTGTTGATCCAGCACATGCAGGCTACTTTGTTGATGCGGTTCATGAACTGAGTGCTCAGTATCACGCTTAAGATCGTTATCTAATGCATAGAATTAAGGGTGCAACGTGGCACCCTTTCTTTTTCTAGCACAAAATGCCATGTAATTCCCACACGTGTCACATTTGCAGCAGGCTCTTATTTAACCTGTGCGACTCTTTTAATACAATCGATAGATAACCCTTAAGGTCTCCCAAGGAACTGTAATGAGGCATCTCTCTCTCTATTTTGCTAAGGCAATTTCAATTTGTATCTGCGCTACAATGATCGTGGCTTGCGATAATTTAGAAAATATAGCCTTTTTCAAAAGTGTTGGGGATCCTGACATATATCAAAGTGATGCCGAAACTAATATCGATAACAAAACCATCGATATCGAAGTCGACATGTCCGAAGATTTATCTCTTAAAGTGCTTCAAGCGACTCTTTTAGCTTACTTGGATTCGCCATTGTATCGATATTTAGATGCATCAGACTTTCCAGAAGATCTAAGTTTGATATGCGGAAATTATGTTAAAGATGTATTTGAGGACCCCATTAGTTGGGACAGTTCTAGGGAGCCGGGTCAGGCTTATAGCGAAGGTGATACAGTAGAGCTGGTCTTTGACAATTGTCAGTTGAGTACAGGGCAAGAAGTGTCTGGTGCTTTATCGATGGAATATAGTGATATGGGTGGGGTAAATGACACCTTCATGCCGGTTTCAACTGATTACTGTGTTGATAGGCTTAATATCCTAAACGAAGGCCCTGATTACGACACATTATATGTAGCAGGCCATGAAGTAAGATTTTTCCCCTTTGGTGATGACACGATAGTCCGAGTTTATGAGCACAGCTACGATAGCGATACGGGTGAGCGAATATCTACCCTAAGGGCATCTTATGAAGTTGCCAAAAATAGGCCAACCTTGATTATCAATGAGCGTTTAGGTGTCGATGCTGGTGCTTTAGCATCGTTGGACGGAGATGAAATTTATCATGTTTTTGAAGGTG
>NZ_LWEY01001618.1:0-857 GCF_001634935.1 Oleiphilus sp. HI0043
CCAATCAGTTTTTCATTCGCCAAACTTTTTTGAATAGCCTTAGCGACCCAAACACCGCCGGTGCGAATCCCGACAAACTCATAGTCAGTGATATTCTTTTCTGCCAAATAATGGCTTAGTTGCTGTGACATCGCACCCAATAAGGCTTCTACAGCTTGTTCATCATGCATTGTCAGTTCCTTTATTGTCACTCATTGCTGCAAACCAGCTTTCTAGTATTAAACATGCTGCGGCACCGTCAACCGAGTGATCCCCAAAATCTACGTACCGACCCGTTCTAGCTTTCACCGCCTGCTTAGCTTCGAAGCTTGAGAGCCGCTCATCCATCATATCGACCGGTTTATTAAAACGGCCTTTTAAGCGCTTACCGAACTTCTTCGCTCGCAATGACATATCGCTTTCAGAGCCATCCATATTCAAAGGTAAACCAACGACAAAGCCTGTCGGTTTCCATTCTTCTACCAATTGTTCAATTACTTCCCAGTCAGGAATCCCCTCTCTGGCTTTAATGGGAGCAAGCTCTGATGCGGTTTTAAGTAGGCTATTCCCACAGGCAACACCGAAGCGCTTTACACCAAAGTCAAAACATAAGTAGGTCAAGGCTTCATTGGTCATTAAGCGTGACCTATCTGGCCACTGAGCTGGTCTGCCTTAATACCGAGAATATCCATCGCCATTGTCAGTTTTTTGCTATCGTCGTCAGCAAACAATATGTCCTGAGACCCGGGGCAAGTTAACCAAGTGTTTTCTGTGAGCTCACCTTCTAACTGCCCCTCTCCCCAACCAGCATAGCCAAGGGCAACCAGATAGGTTTGTGGCCCGGTTCCCTGTGCAATGGCTTCAAGGATGTCTTTAGA
>NZ_LWEY01001619.1:0-1052 GCF_001634935.1 Oleiphilus sp. HI0043
AACATAGCTCTTCAGCTATAAGCTCTTTTTTTTCTTCAAAGCACTCTACAGCTAACGAACAAATGTGCTTCTTTTTTTCCAAGGGTACCAAAGCCCAGTCATCTTGCGCTTTATCTGCAAGCAGCACCGCTTCAAGCATCTGCTCTTCGCCAACCAACTCTCTTTGAACATATAGAGAGCCATCAATTGGCGAATAGGTTTTCAGTTTTCTAGCCATAATATGTCTTCTAGTTAAATAATCTCGAAATACCGGTCCATTTCCCAGTCACTAATGTGCTTGCGAAACTCTCGCTCTTCCCATTCTCGGCTCGATGCAAAATGCTCTACAAAGGCATCGCCAAATAGGCCTCTCGCCTCTTTAGACTCCTTTAGAGCTTGCGCCGCCTCCCAAAGTGTTGCAGGAAGTTTTAATGCGCTGGGATGCGTTTGTGAATACGCATCACCAACAACCATTGGTGTCGGTTCAAGTTTGTGCTCGATACCATACAAACCTGAAGCAAGCGCCGCTGCCAAGGTTAGATACGGGTTACCATCTGCCGAGCCTAAACGATACTCGACTCTCTGCGACTTCGCTGAACCAGGTATAACGCGCAGCGAGCAAGTACGATTCTCAACGCCCCATGTAGCATCGGTTGGCGCCCAAAAGCCTGGAATTAGTCGCGTATAACTATTAACCGTTGGCGCAATCAATGACAAGAACTTTGGCATCAATAACTGCTGACCCGCAACGAAATGCCTTTGAGTATCACTCATCGAATAATCTTTACTTTGATCAAAAAAGACTGACTCATTTGTCTTCGCATCGTTTAAGGAAATATGAATATGGCCGCTTTGGCCTGGGTAGTCGGCCGACCACTTAGCCATAAAGGTGGCCATCAATTCATTTTTTTGGGCCAATACTTTAATGAAAGTTTTAAATAGCGACGCTTTATCGGCGGCATTTTGTGCGGTATCAACAGCTATCGCAGCCTCAAGAACACCTGGCCCGGTTTCTGTATGTAGACCTTCAATCGGAAAATCCATTTCCTCCGCAAGCCCAAGGATTTGTGCAT
>NZ_LWEY01001620.1:0-723 GCF_001634935.1 Oleiphilus sp. HI0043
CAGACCCCGGTTTAGATTCTGTTGCATAGGGTAAAGGCGTCATCATCTGACCACCCGTTTCAGTTTGCCACCATGTATCAACAACCGGACATTTGCTATGGCCATACTCAGTATAATACCAACGCCATACCTCCGGGTTAATCGGCTCCCCTACGGTACCAAGAATTCTCAGTGAATCACGTTTACTAGACCCAGTCGCTTCGTCCGCTTTAGCCATTAAGGTACGAATAGCCGTCGGCGCTGTATAGAAAACTGTCACCTTGTGCTGATCAATTACTTCACCAAAGCGCCCCATACTCGGATAATTGGGAACGCCTTCATACATGAGCGTTGTGGCACCATTCGCCAAGGGTCCATAAACGATGTAACTATGGCCGGTAATCCAGCCAACATCTGCCGAGCACCAGAACACATCACCTTCTTTATGGTCGAATGTGTAGTAGTAGGTCGACGTCACATAAGTCAAATATCCACCACTGGAATGCTGTAAACCTTTTGGTTTACCGGTAGAACCAGAGGTATAAAGAATGAACAATGGATCTTCAGCATTTACCGGAACGGCTGTATGCTTGTCAGCTTGCTCAGCCACCAAGCGACGATAGTCAACGTCCCAGTTATGACGAGTTGAACCTGTGTTATGGGTTGTTTCAACAACCAGTACATTTTTGACAGTATTACGTTTGGATATCTCCAGCGCGTCGTCCACACTTGACTTAAGCGGGA
>NZ_LWEY01001621.1:0-676 GCF_001634935.1 Oleiphilus sp. HI0043
GAAACAGTCCTTTCTTATTAAAGAACTGTCCAGTAATCGGCCGCTTTTACCTCGTTCCTGGCCCGCCAGTGATAATGTGCGAGAAGTGTTGGCTACGTGTGACGTGGTTGCTTCTCAGCCTGAGTCAGCGTTGGGTTCATACGTTATTTCCATGGCCAGCACACCTTCCGATGTATTGACTGTCATCCTACTTTTACGGGAGTCGGGCATTCAGTTCCCTATGCGCGTTGTGCCTTTATTTGAGACCCTTGACGATTTGTCCGGGGCGAAGGAGGCTATTGATAGCTTATTATCAGTACCTTGGTATCAGGAGTACTGTAAAGGGCATCAAGAGGTAATGATTGGCTACTCTGATTCTGCTAAGGATGCAGGTCAGATGACAGCCGCTTGGGCTCAATATCAGGGGCAGGAAAGTCTGGTTGAGGTTGCACAAAAACATGGTGTTAAGCTGACTTTGTTTCACGGTCGCGGCGGCACGGTTGGTCGCGGTGGTGGCCCAGCGAATAGGGCGATTCTTTCTCAACCTCCTGGTTCGGTAGCTGGCTCTTTCCGTATCACGGAGCAAGGCGAAATGATTCGCTTTAAGTTCGGGATTCCAAGTGTTGCCAAACAGAGTTTAAAGCTATACCTGAATGCAGTTGTTGAAGCTAGCTTGTTGCCGCCTCCAAAGCCTAAG
>NZ_LWEY01001622.1:0-63096 GCF_001634935.1 Oleiphilus sp. HI0043
CTAACATCAAAGTAGTGCCCAGGATGTTAAATTGAGCGAGCATACTGTTTGATAATTCCATACCAACAATACCACCCGAAACGTTATCTAAGCCTGCGACCGAATAAATAGCCAATAAACCCGTGGCACCAAGCAAAGTCAGAACAAAACCGATAACCCGAATGATAAACATTGGCCAATGAAAGACCTTCCTGGACTTTCTATTCTTAAAAAGCAGCGCGGCGCGATAGCCGATTAATATTGGGAAGAGGTAGGAAACATAGCCAAAAAAGTGCAGCAGTATATCGGCAAACCATGCACCGGCTTTACCACCGTAATTTGAAGCAACCTGATTTGTACCCGTGCTACTCCAACCAGGATCCATCGGAGAGTGGGAAATTAATGCAGCGAACAGAAAAATGCAGACAGCAACCGTTAGAATCAAGGCACCTTCACGCGAGCCTTGGGATAAATAGGCATGAAAATGATGTTGTTCTGAGTTACTACTACCAGGTTGTGCCATGTCGCTTATCACTGAATTACTAACTATGGTTGGCGAATCGAAAAAATATAAGTGTACGGACTATAGCTAACAGTATAGGAAAGCTTGAGGTATTTTTTAACTTTTATCGTTAATTATATGAAATATAGGAAAAAAGCTTTGCAGCAACAGGCTTTATTAAGCGATTGCTGCAATGCCACGACTCAAGTCTGCGATTAAGTCATCAGTGCTTTCAAGCCCAACCGAGATTCGAATCAAATTATCACTGATACCCGATTTATCACGATCTTCCTGACTTAAACGACCATGAGTCGTTGTCGCAGGATGAGTAATCGTAGATTTAGCGTCACCTAAGTTAGCGGTAATTGAAACAAACTCCAGCGCATCTATAAAGCGCCAAGCTGCTGCCTTGTCTCCCTTAATTTTAAAGGACAATACACCGCTATTTCCTGTTTGTTGGGATGCAACCAGGTCTGCCTGAGGATGACTTGCTAAGCCAGAGTAAAACACTTGGTCAACTTCAGCTTGTTCTGACAACCACTGAGCGATTTTCATAGCCCCATCACCGTGAGCTTTCATACGTATACTCAGGGTTTCTAAGCCCTTCAGCATCACCCAGGCATTAAAGGGGCTCAAGGCAGCACCGCCAGAACGGATAAAACCATGAACCTCTTCGATAATTGCATTTGAGCCGACAACCGCGCCACCCAAACAACGTCCTTGGCCGTCAATGTATTTAGTCGCTGAATGCACTACGATATCAGCACCAAGCTTCAAAGGCTGCTGCAAGATAGGTGTACACATGCAGTTATCAACAACAAGCAAGCAGCCTTTCGAATGACGCCCTTGTCTCGCCAGTTCTGCCAGTCTTGCGATATCAACTACTTCACACAGTGGGTTCGACGGCGATTCAAGGAATAGAAACCTAGTATTGTCCTTGATGCTGGTCTGCCATTGCTCGTAATCAGTCAGATCAACAAAGCTAATCTCAACACCAAACTTCTTTACAAACTTTTCTAGCAGAACTGTCGTCGTGCCAAAAACACTGCGCGAACAAATGACATGATCACCCTGCTCTAACAGAGCGTAGCAAACAGACATAATAGCAGCCATACCCGATGCTGCAGCAACACCACGCTCGCCTCCTTCTAAGGCAGCTAAGCGCGCCTCAAACATCGCAACCGTTGGATTGGTGAAACGCGCATAGATGTTCCCAGGCTCTTCGCCTGCAAATCGTGCAGCAGCTTCTTGCGCTGAATTAAACACAAAGCTTGAGGTCGGAAAAATCGCTTCGCTGTGTTCAAGCTCAGGACTTCTAATTTGCCCAGCTCGTACTGCAAGCGTCTCTAAACCAACACCGTCCAAATTTGGAACGGGAATATTACCTTTCGGTGGCTGGCTATTCGCCATCTCTTCTCACCTTTAATTCGAATTTTTAGTTTTCTATGACAAATAATGAGCTAATTCAGCCTTAATTGTCGTTATGAAGATCGATAGTGGCGTCATCTTCATTTAACTTCTTTTTGTTTGAATCATTACGTGCTTGCTCAAGCCTGTCGAGGTAATCACCACATATATCACCCGTTGGATAGACTCCGTTGAAGACCGAGCAATCAAACTCATCAATGTCTTCGTTTCCATCTTTCGCACAACGAATAAGATCTTCCAGGTCTTGATAAACTAGCCAGTCTGCACCAATAATTTCCTGAATATCTTCAACCGTGCGGTCATGTGCAATCAACTCAGTTGCAGCAGGCATATCGATACCGTAAACATTTGGGTATCTTACCTCAGGCGCGGCAGATGCAAAGTACACGTTTTTAGCACCAGCGTCTCTAGCCATTTGTACGATTTCACGACATGTCGTACCCCGTACAATTGAGTCATCGACCAACATAACGTTTTTATCTTTAAACTCTAGTTCAATGGGGTTCAACTTCTGACGTACCGACTTCTTACGCTGATTCTGGCCTGGCATAATAAAAGTACGACCAATATAGCGGTTCTTGATGAAGCCTTCGCGAAACTTCACACCCAACTCCACCGCCATTTGCATTGCAGAGGTACGGCTAGTATCGGGGATAGGCATGACAACGTCGATATCGTGATCAGGACGCAGTCGTTTTACTTTTTGGGCAAGTGTTTCACCCATACGCAGGCGCGCCTTGTAAACAGAGACCTTATCTATAATAGAATCAGGGCGCGCGAAGTATACGTGCTCGAAAATACAAGGTGTCAGTTTAGGGTTTTCAGAACATTGCTGTGTATGCAGTGTTCCATCATTCTCAATATAGATCGCTTCACCAGGCTCTATATCGCGCACAAGCTCAAAGCCTAGGGCAGCAAGCGCTACGCTTTCGGAAGAAATCATATATTCGGTGCCCTGCTCCGTCTCACGCTTGCCATAGCAAACCGGACGAATACCGTAAGGGTCACGAAAAGCCAACACGCCGTAGCCAGTGATCATGGCAATGACTGCATAGGCGCCTCGGCACCGCTTATGAACTTCTTTAACCGCGTTAAAGATTTCTACTTGCGTAGGTACCAGCTTTCCTTGCTCCTGAAGCTCGTGAGCAAAGACATTCAATAGTACTTCTGAATCGGAATTAGTGTTTACATGACGTAAATCCGACTTCAGAACCCCACTCGCTAGCTCAGCCGTATTAGTCAGATTACCGTTATGCGCTAAGGTAATACCATAAGGAGAGTTAACATAAAAAGGCTGAGCTTCCGCAGAACTAGAAGAGCCTGCAGTTGGGTAGCGCACATGCCCAATACCTACACTGCCTTGCAGGCGTTTCATATGCCGTGTACGAAAAACATCACGTACTAGGCCATTATCCTTTCTTAAAAAGAAACGATCATCTTGGCAGGTAACAATGCCGGCAGCGTCCTGGCCGCGATGTTGCAAAACGGTTAATGCATCATACAACGATTGATTCGCGTTGTTTTTTCCAACAACACCTACGATGCCACACATATGACTACCTCTTTAAAAACGTTTCTATCAAACTTTGGTTTCTTTATGACTTTCGAATACTGATCGAGACCATTGCTCTAATATAGACAAATTCTCGATCATTACCGAATTTTGCCACCAGTCGCTTTGCTCAAAAGGCGTTAAGCGAACAATGGCTACAAGCACAACTGCAAGAATTAACCCCCTGGCAAGACCAAACACAATTCCTAGCATTCTATCTATTGGGGTTAAGCCAGTTAAACGTATCAAAGCACCAACAATGAAGTTGATACCAGCACCCACCAGCAAGGTACCTATAAACAACATAATAAATGCTGCGATGGTTCTTAGTACTGGTTCATTAATTGAGTCAATCAATAAGGTTTGGAGATTAGGATGAAAGCTGCGCGCCACAATAAAGGCAACCACCCATGTAGCAAGCGACAAGGCTTCCTTAACAAAACCTCGCCTGAGACTCATTAAACTTGAAAGTGAGATAATGACGATGAGCGTCCAGTCGGCCCAATTTAAACCTGACATTTAAAGCGCATTAACCCCGTTAGTCTCTGACTTGCAATGATACATTTAACCCAAACAAATGATATCCAAAAAACAGGCGCGCATAATAACAAAGATAATGGGGGTTACGCATCAAAAAAGATGAGTCGACTATCAACCTTATACTTTTGGTCGAGTTTCTTCTTGGTTTTTTCAGCTTCACGCTTCTTAACAAAAGGACCGGTGAAGACCCTAATCGCTTTTTTACCGCCCAACAAAACTTCTTTTGTATGCCCGTCAAAACCATCGGCCCTGAGTTTGTCTCTTAGCTTATAAGCGTTCTCAGTTTTACTAAACGTTCCTAACTGAACCATCCAAATATTTTTAAAAACGGGCAAATGCGACACTTTTGGCTTGGAAGCCAGTGGACGTTTAGAGGCTGCTACGACAGGCTTAACTTCTTTGGGCTTAGGGGATTTTTTGACAGCTGCTGGGCTGGAAGGACTCTTTACCTGGACATCATCCGAAGGTTTTGACGCCTCATCGCTTAGGGCGCCAAGCTCAATTTTCTTAATAGCTTTCTCAGAGGGGCTTGGCTTAAGCAACTCATCACCCTCTACAACTTTACCCGTGTCGCTATCGACCGAGAGCACTTTGAACTGAGGTTGAACCGGCTTACCGATCTCTATTGTTTTATAGTCAGGTTTGGGTGGCACCGGTACTAAAAGACTTCGTCCTTCGTTATGAGGCTTATCAAAAATCATTGGCAGAAATATAATCGCCAAAGACAAGATAACGAACGCTCCGACCAAGCGTTGCTTTAAACTATCAACTGATTCACTCATAACTATCCATAAACTTTTTTGCGGCTTCGACAGTAAAGAACGAGCCAAACACTAACACAAGCGACTCTTTACCAGTAGTCATAGCCGATATTTCCTTCTCTTTTTGCTCTAGGCTAAACGCAAGTGCTTGATCTATCGTCTCGAAGCTAAGAACCTTATCGGACACTTCAGAAAGCACACTCTGCAATTCGGCAATAGACATTGCTCTGTCAACATTCAATGGCGCTATTAGCCAGCGATCCACAGATTCTGAAAGTTCCGCGACAACGCCTCGAACATCTTTATCTGCTAACGCAGAGAACACAACTTCAATTTTATCTTTTCCCTCACCCTCTTTTAACAAAAAGGACTTTAGGAACCTTGCTGCGTGAGGATTATGGCCTACATCAAAATATAAGCCTTTTACTTGGCTAGACTGTTCAAGGCGCCCTGACAACTTAACATTGCACATGCTTCGATATACCGAGTCGGCATCCAGCGAGCGGCCATCAAGCAATAGAGCGATTAACTGATAGGCGAGAAGAATATTGTTATCGGGTAAATTTAGCTTTGGAAACCCCTGAAACTTGAACCTACTCAAATCTTTCTGGGCAACACTCACCAAGTCATCGTCAATATAGAAATCTTCATGACAGACCAAGGTTTGACAAGCGAGCTTCTCAGCACATTCAAAGACGCTTTGAGGAAGGTTTTCACCAGCCAAAAATGGCTGACCTTTCCTTAGGATACCAGCCTTCTCTCTGCCTATTTGTTGAATATCGTCGCCGAGCCAGTCAATGTGATCAATGTCGATTGAAGTAATCACGGAGATATCTGCATCAACGATATTTACGGCATCCAAGCGCCCTCCTAAACCGATTTCGAGCAACACGACATCAAGATCTGCATTAAAGAGGACGTACAAAGCAGCCAAGGTGCCGAACTCAAAGTAGGTAAGCGGAGTGTCTCCCCTCACCTCGTCAATATATTGGAAGGCCTCAACAAGCTGATGGTCACTTGCATCAACGCCAAGCAATTGGACTCGTTCGTTGTATTTAGATATATGTGGAGAAGTATAGGTACCACACCTTAGCCCTTGCGAAGCCAGGCCAGCTTGGCTCAAAGCAATTGTCGAGCCCTTGCCATTAGTACCTGCGACCACCACAATTTTTCGCGGGCGCGCCTCAAAGCTCATTTTTTGGTAGACAGACTTTACTCTATCTAAGCCAAGCTCAATTTCTTTTGGGTGAGATTGTGATATGTGGCTTAGCCACTGATCGAGAGTGTTTAGCACGTTAGGCATGACTTAGGTAGACTGAAGCTCTTCACTCTCAGGTTCGGAATCAGAACCATCGCTATCAGCACTACTTTCTTCAGGTTTAGTCTCTTTAACTTCGTCCGGCGCTACTTTCGCCACTCTGAACTCTGTCAGTTTTGAAATAAGCGAAGACAAGCGATCCCTTAGTTCATGGCGCTCTAGTATCATATCGATTGCGCCATGCTCTAGCAAAAACTCACTCCGTTGAAAACCTTCTGGTAGCTTCTCTCGCACAGTTTGCTCAATAACACGTGGTCCGGCGAAGCCTATCAAAGCATTTGGTTCTGCGATATTCAAATCGCCCAACATCGCCAGACTAGCAGATACTCCACCAAATACAGGGTCTGTTAGTACAGAAATATAGGGAAGTCGTGCCTCTTTTAACTTCTCAAGTGCAGCGGCTGTTTTCGCCATTTGCATAAGTGAGATCAAGGCCTCCTGCATCCGCGCACCACCACTGGCACTAAAGCAAATCAATGGTTTACTTTCATCAAGACATAATTTTATCGCGCGAACAAATTTCTCCCCGACGACAGCCCCCATAGAACCACCAAGAAAAGAGAACTCAAATGCAGCAACGACAACCGGAACACCGTTTACTTCACCCTTAAAAGTAATCAAAGCGTCTTTTTCACCGCTCGCTTTTTGATTCGATACCAACCTGTCTTTGTATTTCTTCGTGTCTTTAAACTTCAGACGATCAACCGGCTCAAGGTTGGCATTAAGCTCAACCCGGTTATCGGGGTCAAGAAAGAGATCAATTCGCTGGCGAGCGGATACACGCATATGATGTTGGCATTTAGGGCAAACATTAAGATTTTTCTCAAGCTCAGGGCCATATAAAGCAGCACTACACTTTGGGCACTTTTTCCATACGCCTTCAGGTATATTGCCTTTTGAACCCGAGTCAGAACGAATCGACTTGGGTTTAATGATGTCCAGCCAACTACTCATTTTTCTACCTACACTCGTAACTTACACATTCAAAGTAAGAGATGGATTAAGCATCCATTGCAATACGCATTGATGAAACCAAGCCCTTAACGGCCTTATTTAACGCAACTTGATCATCTTTATTTTCAGCAATCAGATTTACAATGACGCTGCCAACAATAACGCCATTAGCTAACTTGGAAACAGCAGCAGCTGACGCTGCATCTCTAATCCCAAAGCCAACCCCAACCGGGATTTGGTTATATTTTTGGATCAATGCAACCTTCTCGGCAACCTCAGTTGTACTCAGTTCAGCTGAACCGGTGACACCTTTAACGGATACGTAATATACATAGCCGCTGCTATGACGACCGATATGCTGTATTCTCTCGTCGGTAGTTGTCGGTGCGATCAGGAAGATAGAGTCCAGATCATTTTCTTTCAGAAATGGTACAAGAGATTCAGCCTCTTCAGGCGGCAAGTCGACGATTAACGCACCATCAACACCAACCTCGGCAGCTTCAATAGCAAATTTTTCGTAACCTTTAATTTCCAAGGGGTTTAGGTAGCCCATCAATACGACCGGAGTATCTTGGTCTGTTTCACGAAATTCCTTCACCATCGAAAATATATCATCAAGCGATACATTGTGTTCAAGTGCACGCTCGCAGGCTAACTGAATTACCGGGCCATCGGCCATCGGGTCGGAAAATGGCACGCCAAGCTCGATTATGTCTGCGCCAGCTTCGACTAAGGTATGCATAATCTCAACCGTTGCGCCCGGTCTAGGGTCACCGCCAGTTACGTATGGGATTAATGCTTTTTTACCTTCGGCTTGCAAGTTCTCTAATACAGATTGAATACGACTCATAACTACACCTCAATTCCATCTATGCCAGCAACGGTATGAATATCTTTATCACCACGACCTGAAAGGTTAATGATCATAATTTTATCGGATGACATCGTCGCCGCCTTTTTAATTCCATAGGCGATTGCATGACTTGACTCAAGTGCAGGCATAATACCCTCAACTAGCGTTAGGCGACGGAATGCAGCAAGTGCCTCATCGTCGGTAACCGACACGTAATTTGCTCGCTTCATGTCCTTCAACCAGGAATGCTCAGGACCAACGCCTGGATAATCAAGCCCTGCAGAAATAGAGTGAGTGCCCTGAATCTGGCCAGCCTTATCAGACATCAAGTAGGTACGATTTCCGTGAAGAACTCCCGGAGCGCCAGCGCATAGCGGCGCAGCATGCTCACCAGTCTCGATACCGTGTCCTCCAGCCTCAACACCATACATCTCAACATCGTGGTCGCAGATAAAGGGGTAAAATAAACCGATTGCATTCGAGCCACCACCTACACAAGCGACTAAAGCATCAGGTAATCGCCCTTCTTTCTCAAGGCACTGAGCTTTTGCTTCTCGACCGATGATCGCCTGGAAGTCACGCACAAGCATAGGGTAAGGGTGAGGCCCCGCAACCGTACCAATAATATAAAAAGTATTATCGACATTCGTTACCCAGTCTCGAAGCGCTTCATTCATCGCATCTTTTAGGGTTTTAGTGCCGCTTGTTACTGCTTCAACTTCTGCACCCAGGAGCTTCATTCGATAAACGTTCAGAGCTTGACGACGCACATCTTCAATGCCCATAAAGACCTTACATTCGAGGCCCAAACGAGCTGCAACGGTCGCAGAAGCAACACCGTGCTGACCTGCACCTGTCTCAGCAATCACTCTTGGCTTACCTAAGTACTTAGCTAATAGTGCCTGACCGATGGTATTATTTACTTTGTGCGCGCCGGTATGATTAAGGTCCTCTCGCTTAAGGTAGATCTTTGCACCGCCCACTTCTCTAGTCAGACGTTCGGCAAAATAAAGCGGTGAAGGCCGACCCACATAGTCAGCCATATCCTTATCAAACTCTTTACAGAACTCAGGGTCATCTTTGAGAGAAAGGTATTTCTTCTCAAGGTCTTCAAGCGATGACATCAAAGTCTCTGAAACAAATCGACCACCATAAGGGCCAAAATGCCCTTTATTATCAGGAAGTTGAGCTAACAATTCTTCAGTAATTCGTGTATTCGCTGGCACTCGACACCTCATCTACAAAACTTGAAACTTTAGAGTGGTCTTTCACACCCTTACGTAATTCTACACCGCCACTTACATCTACCGCATAGGGGCGCACCTGTTTAACAGCAGCGCGCACATTCGAGGCGTTTAAGCCCCCGGCAAGAATAAGTGGTTTAGTGGTATTTTTTGGAATAATTGACCATTCAAAGGCCTCTCCTGTTCCACCAGGAACACCTTTTTTATAAGTATCTAGCAATAAGCCTAAGGCACTAGAGTAATGTTTATCGGCCTCTAGAATATCTTGCTCGCACTGAACACGCACGGCTTTAATATAAGGACGATCAAAGCTTGAACAAAAATCTTCGTTTTCATCGCCGTGAAACTGAATAAGGCTTAGCGAGGCTAGGTTAGAAACCTCTTTCACATAAGACTTAGAAGCATTAACAAATAAACCTACAGCAGAAACAAAAGGTGGAAGTTTAGCAATAATATCGCAAGCAAGTTCAGGAGAAACATAACGCGGACTCGGTTCATAAAAAACAAAACCAAGCGCATCAGCACCGGCGTTCACGGCACCCAAGGCATCACTTAAAGATGTTATACCACAAATTTTTGTTCTAGTGCGCACTTTGTCTTGCACAACCCTTTAGCTAAAAATAAATATGCGTCAGCATTATATCGATTTGCTAGACTGCATAATAGTGAAAAATAGTTGAGGCGCTGCTCGCTTCCTAAAACACAGGGCCAGACCATACATACTACAATGCTTAACTAGTCGAGCCTATGAGAAATACGCCACAGATCTGCATCATTGTCCATGCTTCCCGATGCACTTGCAATCATTGAGCGAATTATCGACGGCGCTCCTTGAGATACAGGCACACCAAAATGGGAGGGGTAATCGACATGCGTTAAGAACAAACCATTTGGCTGCGCAGTCACTCCCCCCTTAGTCCGGTCTCGTGCTTCGAGCACCCCGGCACACCAATCTACTGGTTTTCTCTGCTTACCTATTTCCATCAAAACACCAGCAATGTTACGAACCATGTGATGCAAAAATGCATTTCCCTTAATATCAATAACTAAAATATCGCCGAAGCGTTGAACATTAATAAATTCGACAAACCGAAACGGCGTTCTTGACTGGCAGCCTACAGCCCTGAACGAGCTAAAGTCATGCTCACCCACCAAACATTGAGCTGCCTGGTGCATCTTTATTTCATCTAAGGGGTCATGACACCAAGTCATTTCATTATGGAAGATTGAAGGCCTGACCGGGTGATTGTATATCACATAATGATAGCGCCTACTGGTAGCAGAAAATCGCGCATGAAACTCAGAGTCAACACAGCCAGCCCATGAAACACTGATATCTTTTGGTAGGTTTGAGTTGCTACCAAAAACCCACGCTCTTTCACTACGCTGCACTTCGGTGTCAAAATGAACAACCTGATGAGCACCGTGCACACCCTTATCGGTTCTGCCCGCGCAAACAAGCTCTATGGACTGATTGGCGACACTTGATACAGCCTCTTGTAAGTATTTTTGAACGGTAGGTAAGCCACTCTTTTGAGACTGCCACCCGTGATAAGCACTACCATTATATGACAAGCATAACGCAACACGGCCAGTAACGATTTCGTTACCGGCCGTGTCATTCGAAAGATGACCAGAACTCATTTGAGAGTCAACTCAGGTCGTCTAATTAAGACAAGTTTCATCCAAAAACTACCACTGCAAAATAATTAGTCCAATGAACTTAGCAATTCAGCCGCCTCTGCTTGCTGCTCAGAACTGCCTTCTTTAGTTACTTCTTCTAGTATATCTTTGGCGCCCTCGATATCACCCATATCGATATACGCTCGTGCCAAGTCAAGCTTGGTAGACGCTTCATCAGTACCTTCAAGGAAGTCAAACTCGCTTGCATCACCAAGGTCTTCATCAAACGACTGATCTGCATTCATCTTATCTGAAGCTTGCTCAAGAATATCATCGCTGATAACCGGCTTTTCGGCACCTAATGTTGCGTCAGACTCTAAATCTCCTTCTCCGCCCTGAGCTAATGATTCAACGATGGCTGAATCACTTAAATCTGAAGGCAGCTGAATCTCGGTTTCTTGCTCAAGCTCGCCGCTTAAATCTATGTCATCAAGATCCACGTCAAGAATCGCATCATCAAACTCACCAGAGTCTGACAACTCATCAGTAATCTCATCTACAGTTTCGTCTAGCACATCACTAGGCTCTAGAAGCGAGTCATCCAAGTCAGCAGTTAATTCTGCATCGAGTGATTCATCAATACCTAGATCATGCTCTTCATCTAGTTCAACACTGTCAAAGTCAAAAGATTGTGGTTCTTCCTCAAGCGCTTCAGCTTCAGCCTCAATAGACGCTTCAACCTCGCGTTTTGAGGCCTCAACCTCTTCCATCTCGCGATCTAGCTCAAGCTCATGTTCTTTATCTTCTAGCGACACCAACTGCTCATCCAGCATATCTCCGCGGATAGCGCTCGCTTGATCTAAGGCTTCAGAATCCTGAATTGCTTCTAATTCGCTATACTGGCGGTTAAATGCTTCAGTATCACCACTTTGCTTATATACTTCCAGCAACTTCAAGCGCAAGTCTGTTCTAACAGGTTCTTCTGAAATTGCACTTTCAAGAACTGCTGCAGCCTGATCCAGTCTGCCATAGGCAATGTAAACATCAACTTCAGCGATTACATCCTCATTTTCCTCGCCAGAGACGGCAGGCTCTTCTTCAGCAAATAAGTCTTCATCTATGTATTCGTCATCATCTTCAAGAGGGCTATCTAAAGATTCAACTTGCATGCCGTCTTCTTCAGCATCCTGATAATCGTCTTCCGACGATAGCGCATCTTCGCCCTCTTCTTCATATTCAATTTCGTCACTATCGTGCATTGCCTGAAACTCTTGCTCACGCTTAGCGTTATTACGCGAAACCAACCAGAGGACAAACACAACCAGCACAACAACTAGAACAGCAATTGATAAGTAGAGAGGATTACCAACGATCACTTCGATAATGTTCTGCTCAGCCTTAGCTGGCTTGCTTACAGGCATTTCAATAGACTTAGCCTTTTCAACTGCTGGCGATTTCTCAGCAGGTTTCATGCTCTCGGCCTGACCTGCTTGCTCAGTCTTTGGCATCGCTGCAATTTGCTCAGTACTTTCCTTAGCTTCAGCCATAGCGTCTTTTGCGGCTACCGTCTGATCAGAAGCCTCAGCAGCATTTTCAGCAACTGCGTCAGGCATTGCCATCAGCTTATCAGCCTCAGATAGCTCCTCAGTTTCCTGCGCAGCCTTCGCTTCCGCTAGCTCATTGACTCGCATTTGCGTCTGAATATTTGCTAGCTGATCATTCTTTAATGTAAGGAGTCTTTGCAAGGTTTGTAGCTGTTCTTCTAAGTCAGAAACACGACTATTTAACTCTTTATTCTCGATACTCGCTTTATCCAATTTTTCTAGCGTAATCGCTAGCTTCGGATCAGTCTCTTTACCGTTACTGCCGCCTGTTGCAGAGCTACCAGAGTTAGCACTGCTAGCACCGTCGTTTGTCTTTTCAGCAACAACAAGCTTGAGTTCATCACCAGCCCGCTTAACTGCTGGCTGATTAACGTCAGTTTTCGGTGCTTGGCTTGAAGCTACCGACTTCGAGCGTTTGCCTCTCGCAGACTCGTTCTGCGAAATAACTTCTTCTATTGCCTGATGCGTTGAACGCTGCTTAATCTGCTCAAGGCTGGGCAAACGTAGAACCTGACCTGCCTTCAATTTATTGATATTACCCTGAATGAAGGCACCTGGATTTAGGTCCTGAATAGCCAACATAACCTGCTGAGGGCTAACACTTCTATTTGGCCGCGCCTTGATTGCGATATCCCATAACGTATCAGAGCTACCAGTTGGGCCGTACTCACCACCTGAAATACCAGTCGAAGGGTTAGCAACAGAACGGCGACTTACCGGTGCAGGCTCTGGTACATTAAAAACATCGCCAGTTTGCGCTACCTGCGTCGTAACACTTGCAGCTTTAACCGGTGCGACAGGGTCTTCTGAAAATAATGGAGGATCAATCAACAAAGCGTATTCACGCAATAGTCGGCCACTTGGCCAAATCACTTCTACTAAGAAATTTAAAAACGGCTCTCGGACAGGTTTGTTTGTCGTAAGAACAACGACAAGCTTACCATCGGCATTCGTTTCAACTTTAAACCTCAGATCGGATAAAAAGTAAACACGGTCGACATTCGCTTTTAAAAACTCTTCGCGCGTTGCTAGTCCAGGAAGAATTTCTTCTGCCGAGAAATCACCTGAGTTTACAAGCTCTATTTCAGCTTTTAAGGGTTGGTTAAGTGCAGACGTTACAGTCGCCTCACCAATTCCAAGAGCGAAAACAGACTCAGCAATCAATACACCGAGTAGTGATAGAGCAAAGGCCAGCTTGCGTATCATCACTTATTATCCTTTATTATTTCTAACTTAAAAAAACAGTTCACTTATCTACTACCTTATAAAACTCTTCTACTCTACTCACACAAACAGGCATAGCCCATAAAACAAGGTATACAGGTAAAGAGGATTTTTTAAACACTGTAGATTAAGAAACCGCCACATTTTATTGCTTTTATTGGAAAAAATTCTGCAATATCCAATAAAGTATTGTTTAAACAAGCAGAATTATCAACAAATCTTTGTGTTTAGATTTGTTAAGTTTAAGTTTCATAAAAATGCACAACGAATACTGAACAATTAACGATCAATACGCATACAACCTGAACCAAACAGGAAGCTTTTCAAACGAAGGCTCTCCATGCAATGGCCCAAGTACTCGAAGCGTGATAGGTAATTTGGCTTGCCCTAGGGATTTACTTAACACTGCTACCTGAACCTCACCTTTTGTACGCAACTGATCCCAAAGCACTTTGGTTGGCTTCAGTTCTTGATCTGCATAGACAACCAAATATAGCTCAGAGGCTTCTACCGACTCAATATACCGGGCTATTGCCTCCGCTTGGTTTTTCGTAACATCACCCTCGCCCATGGAAGACCCGTTAAGCCAGACACCAACTGGCTCCGCATAATCCCCATCAGCAGCCGAGCTTTTGGTCACAGTCAGCTCATATATGAAACGCTGCCTAAGGCCATTCTGCACAAAATAGACGGCCGACCAGACTTCTTTCCCCTTACTGAGTGCCCTGCTTGCAACATAGTATTGATCACTATCACGGCCATACAGCTTATGCTCATCAAAAATTTTGTTCGCCCAGTAATTACTGCTGCCACAAGCGCGTTTTTTACACTGGAATAAGATTTCGCCTTTTACTGCTGCAGACTCCAGGTAATAATCAAAAGCCTGACTTAGCTCAACACCACTTTTGAGCCGATATAAACGTGACTCGACATCACCTGCAACAAACTCTTGCTTCTCGATACTCAAGGTATTACTGATGCGCTTCGGCGCGCTCAAAACGATCATCTGTTCAGAAGCTAAGCTTTCAACACTGCCCTCTAAAGAGACAGCCTTATAATTTTCCAAGCCTGAACTCAGCACATCCTGTACCAAGAAAAAAGATAGCAATAAAGTGAAAACCAGACTCTTTTTACTTATCGATAATTTCATCAATTAACTCCGCTGTTGCTGCAACATCACCATCCATGTGGAAGTGATGCCCACCTTCTAGGTCAAAGCGCGTAACATCCTTAAAATAAGATACCCGTTTTTGAGTCCTCTGAGCATCCGAGAAATACCCTTGTTTACCACATAAAACAAAGACCGGACATTCGATACCATTTAACACAACTTCAACTTGTTTTTCAGAAAACCGTACCATAGAAGGGGCTAGTAATTTCGGGTCTGAGCGCCAAATATAACCACCTTCTACCTCCTCTGTACCTCGCTCAATTAACAGCTGCGCTGCTTCTTTTGATACTTTTCCAATCCCCATCATTCGAACGCGAATAGCCATTTCTTTAGTTGGGTAAATGGTCTTTTTACTCTCTCGCGTCTGAGCAGCCTTTGCTACCGCTTTTTTAAGCTGTGGCAATACATTTTCTATTTCGTCTGTTAGAGGCCCTAAACTATCTAATAGAATTAGTTTATCAACCTTTTCTGGCATTGATGCAGCTAAAAACGAACACACAATCCCACCTAACGAATGACCAATCAAGGTAACTTTCTCGCCCGCATCATCAATCTGTTCGAGCACAGAATCTATAAACACGGCAATATCCACCACATTATCGACTAAATGATAAGACGACGAACTTGGCCTATGCTCGCTCCAACCATGCCCAGCCATTTCGACTGCATAGAAGGGACGATCTAGATTTAGGTAGTTGCATAGGGGTAGAAACGAAGCCGCATTGTCGAGCCATCCATGCAGTGCGATAACCGGCACACCATGACGTACACTATTTTTATAACCCGACAAACGCAATTTATCGGTTTGAATACTAAAAGGGCCTAACTCCATTCCATTCAACCTTTATGATAATTCGCTAGAGTCTAAACAGTTTCTTAAAGTTCTCACTTGTGACCTCAGCAACCTCTTCTACGCTGCAGCCCTTTAACTGTGCAATATATTTGGCAACCTCAGGTACATACTTAGGCTCATTTGGCTTGCCACGATACGGAACCGGCGCGAGATAAGGAGAGTCCGTCTCTATCAGCATGCGCTCTAATGGGACTCGCTTAGCAACATCCTTTAGCTCTACAGCATTCTTAAACGTAACAATACCTGAGAATGAGATATAAAAGTTATGATCCATCGCTCTGGAGGCCATATCCCAATCTTCAGTAAAACAATGCAGCACTCCCGCGACATCAGGGGCTGAGTATTGGCCAATGAGGTTTAGCGTATCTTCCTTCGCATCTCTAGTATGAACAATAATTGGTTTTCGACATTCTTTACTGGCAATTAAATGACGCTTGAATCTTTCCAGCTGAAGATCTTTATGCTCCAGGCCATAATAGTAATCCAGCCCCGACTCTCCAATCGCAATGACTTTTTCACGCTCAGCAAGCGATAATAGGCGTTCAATAGTGGGCTCTTCACAATCGGTACTACCTGGGTGCACGCCAACCGAAGCATAGACATCGGGAAATTTAGCTGCAATCTGAAGCACTTCTTCAATATGCTCCAGGTCAATTGCGACACAAAGCAATTTGTCTACAAGGTTTTCTTTGGCAGCTGAAATTGCAAGCGACAAGTCGCCTTCATATGGAGCTAATTTCAGACGATCAAGGTGGCAGTGGGAGTCAATAAACATGAAAATCAAGCGCGCTCTTGTTACAACGATAAAGCCGCACATACTAACTAAAAATGCGTATCTATGCGACTCACTTGAAGAATCGTATCAAGAAATTGGGGCACCCCCCTATTATTACATACTATGTGTAGGACGATCTGAGCTTAAAGAGCCTGCCAGGTAGGTTTCAATCTTGTTTTTGGCAGTAGCATCTTCTTCGTTAAACTGAACACCGATGCCCGCTGCTCGATTACCCTGAGCACCCTTAGGAGTCACCCAGATAACCTTCCCAGCTACCGGGATTTTTTCAGGTTCTTCCATTAGATTTAACAGCAAAAACACCTCATCGCCAAGATGATAGTTTTTTGCGGTAGGTATAAATAGTCCGCCGTTTTTAATGAACGGCATATAGGCGGCATATAAAACAGCTTTATCCTTGATTGTTAGGGTAAGGATACCACTACGCGCCCCAAATCCTGCTGACATACAATTCTCTTAACAATAACGCGCCCGTACAAACACTTGAATACAAAGCACTAATTGGTCGTTGCACCCACTGTAACCCGAACAGTTTCGAGTAGTATTAAGGTGATATATCTTCAGTATAGGCAAGCAATTGAAAATTGCTTCACACTTTTGAGATCTTTATTAAACCGTTCTTTTAGCCATTAAGCCAGCCCATTGGTTCAATAAAAACTCAAACACCAGCTGCTTGTTAGGATTGCTTGTACCGAGCAACAAACGCAGTTGATCCAAGGCACTTTTGTATAAATCAAGTAACTGAGCCTCGGTCGAAACCTTAGCCAAATGGTCGATCATTTTTGCCGCCGCAAGTCCTTCAGTGGAAAAGCTGGCCAACTTGACCTTTAAAACGAGCTCCAACCATTGAATCATCCACTCTACACGTAGAATCGACAAATCATCGCTCCACCTTTCAGCCAAAACAAGGGCCAAAACATCTTTACGAAGAAAGCTAGCCATTTCTTCTAGCATACGTTGATTTTCTTCAAGCGCGCCCGTTTTAACGTACTCCAAAGCTCTTAGCGGGGCTTGGGCCGCCAGCGCTAAAACCGAGTCTAACTCAGCTCCAGACAAGCTAAGCTCGTCTTTGTTCAGCGCCGCTTCTAGCCACTGCTTCGCTGCAGACGTTTCAGGTAACGAAAAGTCAATCACCTGACAACGAGAACGAATCGTTGGAAGTAACTGCCCCGAGCTATGTGATACTAAGATAATAACGGAATCGCCACTCGGTTCTTCAAGGGTTTTCAATAGCGCATTCGCCGCATTATGATTAAGTGATTCTGCAGGAGATAACACTGCGAGCTTTCGCCCCCCCTGCATGCTCGATTGCGCGAAAAACTCAACCATATTTCTAATCGCATCGACTTTAAGAATAGAGCTCCCTTCTTCGGGACCAATATGCTTATAGTCGGGGTGAGTTTCAGATTCGACAAGACGACACTGTTTACAAGTGCCGCAAGCTTGCTCAAGCTTTCCCTCAGACGTACTTTCACACAAAAGATACGCTGCTAGACTCTCCGCAAACTGTAGCTTACCGATTCCCTCAACACCATTTAACAAGAATGCGTGTGGAACTTTATTTTCTCTTACCTGCTTGAGCACACGCTCCCACTGAGCCGCCTGCCAAGGAAAAAATGACATTACCTGATTCCTTTAACCGTTTTAGCCAACACCAAAGACCAATTTTACCTTGATGACATCAAGACTGATATTGCTTTCGCTCTAAGTCACTCGTCACTCGCTCTAAAATACGATAGAGGTATTGCGGTGCGATAGAATGAATACGTAATAAATATTGCCTGGGCGTTTCACCCAGCGTTCTGCTATAGCCAATTCGAGCTAATACGTAGCAGCACATCATATATTTTTTCTCTGTCCAGGTATATTTGAAGGCATACTTTTGGCCCCACAAATAGATGGTGAATAAAATAAAAATAGCGACAAGCACATACGCAAATAAACTGGCGACACTTAAAAGGCTGTACTCCCCTAATACCGAACTGACAAACTTTTTATGCTCTCCCTGATTGTAATTCACTACCCATTTTTGCCAGCCATAACTCATTTTATCAACATATTGCCCCACCCACTTAACAAGCGCTAATTGCTGCCCAACTGATGAAAGTGGTGAGTCTTCAAGAAAGCCTTCTTTCTCGCGAAAGGCATCAGCCCCACCATCCAATATTCTTTCTGGTGCAACCATCGAGGTAGGGTCAGCCCTAAACCAACCTTTACCAACTATGTACACTTCAACCCAAGCATGCGCATCGTATTGATGGACAACCATATATTTTCCATTATCGCGCAACTCTCCACCTTGATACCCGATCACTACGCGAGCAGGAATATTTGCAAGCCGTAACATGTAAGCGAGGCTCCCTGCATAATGCGCGCAGAACCCCGTTTTTGTATCAAACATAAACTCATCGACGAAGTGCTCACCAGTCGTCTCGGGTTTAAGGGTGTAATAAAAATTCTGCTTGGCGAAGTTTTCCATTAGGGCTCGAAAGAGTGCTTCAGGTTCAGGGTATCGCGCCTTCATCTGCGCGATATATTGCTGTGTTCGAGGGTTGCTAGATGCACCTGGTCGCTGCAAATCTTGTACAACGGGCGTTCTGATTCGATCCACCCCCTTAAGCTCGGATAAAAAGGGTAATGAGCCAACCGCTATCCCAAGACTCTCTTGATAACTCAACTTGTATCGCGTCGCCTGAATGGCATCGTTTTTTAGGCTAAAAATGCCCATCTCACCTTTCAGTAAGTTACTACTTAAGGGCTGCCCATCATCGAGAGCAAAAGCCCAACGATTTTGATGCGGTTCTAGCATCACCTGGTAAGTAGCGCCGTCATGAGAATAAAGTTGGCCTGGGTCAATTTTATAGCGACTGACCGGATAATACTCAATACTTTGCCGCCACTCTCTGCCGTCAAACTCGTCGAGTACTAAACCTCGCCAATAAAGGTTTGACTTGGCGGGGACAACACCACTGAAATCTGCTCTAAAAGCCACTTCGGAAGACTTGGTAAGTGAGGCAATATCGCCAGGAGACATAACATTGCTAATACCTGTCTTTCCTTGCTGAGTTTTGAAAGGCATATGCCACAACGGAGCTATACGAGGAAAGAATAAAAACAGCACTATGACAAGAGGTATAGACACGGCCATGAGTTTGAAAAGCATTTTACCCAAAGTAGAAATACCACGCTTCCCTAAAGAAAATTCAGCGCCTATATTCTGGGATAGCAACACGTAAAAGCAAACAGCTATCAGTAGCAACTGCAACAGCGTATGAAATACACCCTGACTAAATAGAAACGAGACACAACTTAAATACAGCATCGTAAAAATACTTGTAAACAACTCTTTGTCAGCCTTGATCTCTAGAAACTTCAACACAGCTGTCAGAAACAAAAAGGCGCCAGCCATTTCAACAGAAAAGTTGGTTTTATAGTGCGCGACAAACACCGCGCAAGAAGCAAGCGTTAAGCATGTTTTGACAAATGTGCTTACCGGCGGGCTATTTCGCTTATAAGCTATAAAACGATAGACACAGATGAATAACGTAAAAACGATTAGCCATATGGGAAGATGATCACTGTGTGATATCAGCTGTAAGATGATAACTAATAGCAAGGCGCCAACCGGCTGCGCACGGACCGCAAATACGTTGCTCTGTCCGCTGATCACTGCTTTGTCATCACCTTCTCTTAAGTCTTTCTGCATTATCAAGCCACTAATATGATCACGTGCAAATTAATATAAGGCTAGCTGTTTAAGGCAGGCATAATAGTGCGCCTCACTTGAATCAGGTTCAATCACTATCACCGGTAACTCAAGACCAAAAGCTTGCTTAGCCTTGTACAGCCGAGTTATTTTCTCACACATAAACTGTAAGCGTTGCTCTTTTCCGTAGGGTTCATAATCTTGCCAACGTACACGGCTTGCATCTGAAGCAGTTAAGTCATTATCTTTAACCACTAGCAATTCAGAGCTTGCATATTTTTTCCAGTTAATACGCTGCATAGAATCGCCCGCTTGATAAGCACGAAGCGAATTATAGTCATCGGACCTTTGATCGCTCCTCAAACCTTTTTCAGCGCTATTCTCTGCTTTTGTAGGACTCCCTTCTACAGGTTTTGGGTAAACGAGTAGCGAGGCATCCAGTTTCAGCCATGTCCAGGCTCGAACCAGCCCAAAGGGAAAGCACGACTCCAAACGCAATCTTTTTAAGGTATGGTATCCCCGGTTTTTAAGTCCACCTTGAACCGGATATTCATTAAGATTATTCGTTACCGGAGGGACGGCACTCATTTGTCCTGCATCAAAGCCCACTTTAAGACCAAATGCCACTCCCTGCTCTTTTCTGTATTTCACGTAAAAGTAGCCGCGCTCCCCCTCAAATACACCCTCTTCTTTACCACTACTAATTTCAAGCCCGGACATATTCAAAAAACACATCCAGATAGAGAAAAAGAAAATCGCACCTAAGAAGAATGTAAATAGGTAAATAAGGCTATTCTGATAATTAATTGCCGTTATCAGCATCAACAACAAAAGTAACAGATAAGCAAAACCCGCACGCGAGGGGAAAATGTATATATTTTTTTGGGATAATCGAAAATAGTCACTTCGCTTACTGCGTGACGCAATCATCTCACCAACTCGTTCAGCTAAGGGCAACTTCAACTAGACACATCCCGCATAATTACTTTTCTTAACAGAAACATAGACTATAAACCTTGCATTAGCAGATCTCAGCCTAAATAATTACAGTATAGCTGACAGGTTGCTCACTTTTTCACCTGTTATTCTGCTGATCGTATAATATCGCAGGCACCGAATATGAACACTAGCTCTAGCATCATCCTAAAAGCGTCACCTTTATTACTACTGCCACTAATGGCTGGCGCAGAAGTTAAATCTCTTAGCAGTTCAGAGTTAACCGAAACCTATATCAAGGACTCGACAATTATTGTTACGCCTAAAAAGCAGGAAATTGAGACAACTCAAAAAACCTACTCCAGCCTGACAATTGCCCCGGTTGAAAATGTAGACCAGGATATGGATAAGCTAGGGCACCAACAGAACCACGTCGATGGCACTGCCAGCTCTGTCCTACTCAGTGAAGAAATGCTACGAAATGCAGCGATTGCTTCAGCAACCATCGCGCCTATTGACGTTGTGATCCCAACCTACGACGAGGTTAACACTCGCACAATGGAAGAAGTCATGAACGATACACGCTACGCGGTACCCGAGGGTGATTTCGACTTTGTCTATATTGGTGGCGACGGTGCCAACGATCTTGGGCTAAGTAGACAGGACAATCAACTTACCTTTTCAATTGGCAACCTTCCTCAAATTGACAAGATTGAACTTCCTCACGGTATTGATGAAGGTCCGCTTCAAATTACCCCCCGCGTTGGCGGCGGATTTGACCTAACCATTAATATACCTGATCAAAATTAGTAAAAGCTCATATAGCAGTCTATTTTTTTCTAACCTAATAGGCTGCTAAACCCACCTTCTCACTTGTTCGCAATACTCCCTGTAACTCGCCCCAAAGATCTTTACCAAAGCACGCTCTTCGGGCTTTATTTGAATTGCCGTCATGACATAGACGTACAATGCAAACACTAAGAAGTTAAAAGGGTTTGCCAAATACACAGCCCAAGCAAGCAACAGCGCTGCCATACCCACATACATTGGATTTCTCGAGTACTTATAAACTCCATCAACCACAAGCGTGGTCGCATTTTCAGGTTTAATAGGGTTAACGGTTGTTTTATTTTTCCAGAAGCTAAATACCGCTGGCATTAAGAAAAACACAGACGCAAGCCCCAAGACAGCCATAACAATACCAGCCAAGAGCCCAAACCGATATAGACTCACTGAAATCAAAGTATCCAGCCCATACATAATGCCTGCTGCAATCAGTGTTTGAAGTGGTGGAGGAATCCGAATATTCACGAGAACATATACCTATAAGTTAACTTTTATTAGCTACTAACGGGTTCAACTATTGCAATGATTAAAATGCTAGTTTAGAGTAGCGCACCTTTCTGGGAGCGTAACAGGGTTTACACCATTTGCGAAGCTAGAAAGTTCAAAACGGAGAGGTGTCCGAGTGGCCGAAGGAGCACGCCTGGAAAGTGTGTATACCGCAAGGTATCGAGGGTTCGAATCCCTCCCTCTCCGCCAATTAGTTTCCTAACAACACCCTATCAACAAACAACCCTATCAAATGGTTAGATTCTGGTGTTTCTTGGGCGCTTTCTAATACCTCTGTTAAATGCCCATCATCATCTGTATATTTTTCTTTGTAGTAGGTCAGCCTGTCAATCAAAATATCTCGATCAACTTCAGGATGGAACTGGAATGCCCAGAATGGTTTGTTCGCAACTCTAAAGGCATGGCAGCAAATATCGGTATAGGCTAATTCTATGCAGCCTTCGGGTGCCGAAATCGCTTTTTGCTGATGAACCGATACTGCGAGAAAGTCATTTCTGATGCCACGAAAGACCTGATCTGAAGCAGCATGTTCGGTGAGAGATATTGGGATAGTGCCCATCTCGTAATTTTCTTTGTCATCAATAATTTCACGTCCCAATGCTTGGGCAGCTAACTGAAAACCAAAACAAGATGCAAATACAGGGGTTTCATTTTCGACACACTGTAAAAGCAAGCGTTCAGCGTGAGGCACGAAAGTATATGTTTCAGGCTCCAAGACATTTGCCTCACTGGCTCCACCTACAAATAGTGCATCGTAGCCCTGCGCTACATCTCTCGCAAAGTCTGGCTGATCGAAAACGTTTAATACATCAAATTGGGTGACATCAAGCTTACTGTATCGAGCAAAGCTTTCTAATTCTTCCTGCTTAACTTGCTCGGTTTCCCTGATTTGTAATAATAATATTTTAAGGTCTGATCGTTCTTTGCTGGGCATAGGTACTTTCTTAATCCATGTTTTTTGACATACACCACTTTAGCAAAAACAACGAACAACTGTAAGAATTAGCAAATACAATCAAAACCTTGCAAACTAACTGTCATCTAAAAGGTTTATTATTGAGGAAGAACTTTTCTCACTAACATTTTTGATATTTCTAGAGGCTTTCTGATGAAGCACTTGTATCTCTTACGCCACGCTAAGTCCAGTTGCTCTAAGCCTTCTCTTTCGGATTTAGACAGACCACTGAACAAGCGAGGATTACGTCAGATAGCTATCATGTCTCCTATTCTTGAAGCTGACGGCGCATTACAAGCAAACATCTACTCCAGCAATGCAGAACGTGCACGGCAAACTATTCAGGCAACCCTTACATGCGCTAACTCATTCACTGAAGTCAAAACTGACAAAGATCTATACACGTTTAGCAGGAAGAAATTACTAAAATGGCTGCATAAGCTCGGCGATGATGAAAATGAAGTATTGATCGTTGGCCATAACCCCGCTTTTGAGGAACTTCTCGAGTTTCTATTAAAAACACCCATAAAACGTTTTCCTACCTGCAGCTATGTTCATTTAGAACTTGATACGCCAAGCTGGGCCGCTTTGTCTCCTCTTCAGGCTAAAGTACGACGCTTGATTACGCCCACGTCGGCGAGCTATGAAGAATATATGTGTAAAGTAAACAAAGCAGCTCATGACGCCGAAAGCGATCAAACACAAATCCGGTCTAATTTACTCAAACTACACAAAATGTCCTTGGGCTTATTGCCTGGCTGTCTTGCAGATATAGATTCCGAATTTGTTCATCAATACAGAGTTTGTCTAAGAAAAACCCGGTCAATTGCTAGCATGATTTACACCTTAACAAAAGACAAAACGCTTGATCAGCACCTACGGAACTTAAAACAGCACGCAATGCTCACTGGCGAGCTGAGAGATTTAGACGTATTTCTAAACTACCTTTCAGTCATTTCTGGTGAAGAGCAAGGCACATACGGTGAGGGGCTTTCTCAACTATACCAAGACCTCGAAAAAATACGTCACGAGAAGCTGTTAGCATTCTGTGAATTCGCCAATAGTGAACGTTTTCTTCGAGACAACAAACAATGGAAGCAGTTTCTTAGATCTAGTGAATTTGAACAGCTGTGTGGAAAAACTAATGATGACAAGCTTACTGACAAACAAATTGAGCTATCAGACAATATCAGTCGACTTATGGATAATTTAACCTCAAGCAATCAAGATGACGACCTTCACCATATCCGTAAGCTAATTAAGAAAAGCCGCTACCTCTCTGAGCTTACTGGCTCCAAAACAAACTCAGCCAAACAATCTTACAAAGCCCACCAAGCGCTCTTTGGGCGTTTCCAGGACTTATGCGTACAGTGTGAAATGTTAGGTAGGTATATTGAGCTACAGACTAAGAATGAAAATAAACAAGTGAAGACTTCTGCCAAAAAACTATTGAAGCACCTGCAACAACAAAAGACTGATCAAAAAGAAGTAATTTGTAAGCGAGAGCCTCATCTCTAAACTATTGGCGGATCAGTTTTTGTATAGCAATAGATATAAAACAATTTCTCATCAAAATTCCCTGCGACTTTACGTTGTATGGACTAAACTAAATTCCTGTTAATCCACTATTTTATGAGTTTTATATGCTTTTACGTAAGCTTTTCTGCCTATCCTTGTTAACACTAATCTCACATGCCAGTAGTTTAAGTGCAAATGAAGTCATTATAGGCCTTAACTATCCCGCTTCAGGCCCTTACCAAGTACAAGGACTCGCCCAAGAACGTGCTGCCGATATGGCAGTTGAAGAAATTAATAATAATGGCGGGATACTAGGAAAACCCATAAAGCTTCTTAAAAAAGACACTCAGTCAAAAGCCGCAATATCTACCACAAACGTCGTCCACATGATCGATGACCAGGGCGCAAAAATGATTTTTGGCGGTTCCTCTAGCGCTGTCTCTATTTCAGGTGGCTACGCTGCAAAAGCGCGTGACACTTTATACTTTGGCACGCTAACCTACTCAAATGCCACGACGGGGAAAGACGGTCATACCCACATGTTCAGGGAAAGTTATAACGCCTGGATGGGCGCTAAAGTGCTTTCAAAATACCTAAAGAAAAACTTCAAAGGTAAAGAGTTATTCTACATCACTGCAGACTATACCTGAGGCTGGTCGACTGAAAACTCAATTCGCAAGTTCAGCAAAACCAAAGACAAAAAAGCACACCAGCGCGCACTTGTCCCCTTCCCTGGTGCGACAAAGCAGGACTTCAAGGCGGCCTTAGACGCAGCGAAAGAAGAAGTACCCGATGTATTAGTGTTGGTTTTATTTGGCGATGATATGGCAAAAGCCTTAAAAATGGTCACCGCCATGGGGCTTAAGAAAAAAATGTCTATCGTCGTACCTAACCTGACCTTAGGCATGGCCAAAAGTGCTGGACCTGAAGCAATGGAGGGCGTTGTTGGTGCTTTACCCTGGGCATGGAATATACCAGAACAATACAATTATGAAACAGGCAAAAAATTCGTTGAAACCTTTAGCAAACGCTATGACGCCTACCCTTCTTCTTCCGCAGCTTCGGCATATTCAATTTTATATCAATACAAAGACGCCGTAGAACGCGCAGGCAGCTTTGAAACAGCCAAGGTTAGAAAAGCTCTGGAAGGCCATAAATATTCTTTGTTAAAAGATGAGCAGGAATGGCGAGCTTTTGACCAACAAAATATTCAGACAGTCTATGCTGTGAAAGGTAAGACTAAAGAAGATATTTTAAAAGATAAATACCAGTCAGATTACTTCGAGATTCTAACAAGTATGAGTGGCGAAAAAGCCGCAAGAACCCAGCGCCAATGGAAGAATGACCGATTTAAAGCAAACAAATCATCTATTCTGAATTAGCTCATAGGCCGGGGAAGGCGCTCAAAACAAGGAGCGCTTTGCCTACATTTTACTAGCGTTTGGGAATCACTGTTAAGTGCTTGTATTATTTGGTTTAAAACTAGGTATACATAAGCCCTAACTCTCTACAGAACAATCCGGACGTCTATGAGCAACAAGCAGCATGGTCACCCCCCTAAAAAATCAGTAATAGCAGCTACTCTTTTCCCTAGGATTACGTCTTTTTCTTCACTCACTCAGTGTTTGCAGCTGCTTATATTAGGTTTTATTTTAGCCCCGCTATATAGCCACGCGACGCCCGATAGCTCAATCAACTTAAGCCTGGAAGAACAAGAGTGGTTAGCACTACATCCCGTTGTATCAATAGCATATGATGGTTACTTCCCTCCCTACAGTTTTTTGGACAATGACAAATCTATCGATGGTTTTTCGCCAGAGTTGTTCGGTATTATTTCAAAAAAACTGGGGGTCGAGTTTTCGCCCTATGCAAAAACGCAATGGAAAGAGCTATACGAAGATGCCAAGCAACATAAAGTAGATATTGTGGCAACAATGGTAGAGCGTGATGAACGCAATACCTGGTTCAAGTTCTCTGACCCATATATTCGAAAGTCATTAGTTATTATCACTCGTGACGACAACACAGAGATTGATAGCAAATTTGACCTGAAATATAAAAAAGTTGCTCTGGTTTCTGACTACCAATACGCTAAACGAATTACTAAAGAGTTCCCTACGATTCAACCCTTGAAGGTTGATACGATGCTTGATGCGCTCAATGCCGTGTCTGTCGGTGATGCCGATGCAGCCGTCTCATTTATTGGTGCTGGGCATTATTATCGCACCAAGTATCTGATCTCAAACTTAAAATATGCAGCAATATACGACAGTAATGGCTCGCCTGAGTCGATTGCAGTAAGAAAAGACTGGCCGCTTTTATCTTCAATTCTAACCAAGGCTCTGCGCAGCATTCCCGAAGATCAGCTTCAAGCGCTTCGCTCTAAATGGCTTCCGATCGATTATTTACAAGCCAACAGGCAAGTTCGTCTAAGTCCTGATGAACGTGCTTGGGCAGATGCTCATCCAACTATTAAATTGGGTGTAGACCCGGAGTTCGCTCCTTTTGAGTTTTTTGAAGATGGCCAATACAAGGGTCTGGCCTCGGACTATATTAGCTTGTTAAATCGGCGCTTAAATTTAAATTTGGAAGTCATTCCTGACCTAAGCTGGGCAGAAGTGACCGAGAAAGCAAAAAATAAACAATTGGATGTTATGCCGGCTGTGGGTATGACTGAAGAGCGTAAGAAATTTTTTTAATTATACCCGCCCTTACCTGAGCTTCCATCGTGTCATTGTCACTCAGTCAGATTTTCCCTTTATTTCTGGCTTATCTGACTCAGCACTCATAAAGTCGCTGTTCAGGCAAATTCATCGCACTATGGCTTTGTCACTGAGCAGTCGAATATCCAGCCCCATACATACAAAACCCTGAATGAAGCCTTGCTCGCATTGTCAGGTGGCGAAGTCGATGCATTTGTCGGAAATGTCGCCTCAACTTCTTATTGGATACGAAAACTCAACCTTAACAACCTAAAAGTAGCCGCCCCCGTTTCAAAAGAAAAACAGAGTCTACACTTCGCTATACGAAATGACTGGCCCGAGTTGGTTTCTATTATTGAAAAAGGTCTGGACAGTATTACGGTGGAAGAAGAAGAGGCTATCCGCCAAAAATGGACAAGCATAAAAGTCGACAACAATCAGAGCCTAATGATCGTTCTTCGGATAAGTGCTGCTCTTTTTGTCATCATCATTATCGGTGCGCTTTGGAACATGATGCTAAAGCGTAAAGTAAGACAGCAAACTTCACAGATACTTCGTTCAGCGCATTATGACCAGCTAACCGACCTTCCAAACCGTTTCCTGATCGAAGACCGTTTACGAGAACGCATTAACGAAGCCAAACAGAACAACTCGAAAGTAGCCATGCTTTCGATAGACATCGATGAATTTAAGAAGATTAATGACTCCTACGGGCACAGTGCCGGGGATCAAGTTCTGAAACAAGTTGCTGAGCGGCTTGGCACAACACTAACAGAGGGTGACACACTGGGCCGCCTCAGTGGTGATCAATTCCTGATTATCATCAGTCACTTTAATGATGTGTCCGACCTAGCTTCAACAACCAGCTCCGTATTGGAGCAGTTTCGGGCAGCCTTTCAAATAGATGCGGGTTTATACACTCTTTCGGCGAGCATCGGGATCTCAATTTTTCCTTTTGACGGCGACACATCTGATGAATTACTTAAGAATGCCGATTCAGCAACTCACGTAGCAAAAGAATTCTCTAACGGTTCCTATGCTTTTTACACTAAAGAGCGAAAAGAGAAAGTATCGCGTCAAATTGAGTTAGAGCAAGCACTTCGCGCTGCCTTGGACAAGAACGAAATGTACTTGGTCTACCAAGCAAAGATCGACGCACAAAGTAAACAAGTAATAGGCTTTGAAGCATTATTACGCTGGCACAGCGAGCATCTTGGCCAAGTATCCCCTGCCGAATTTATCCCAGTAGCCGAGAGAAACGGCATGATCATTCCGATTGGTGAGTTCGTAATTCAGCAGTCTTTAGCTGCGCTGGTCGAGCTTAAAGCTCATTACAATGCACGCTGCACAATGTTGATAAACATTTCTCCGGTTCAATTTAACTCACCAAGTCTTATAGATGTCTTGAGCGACACGGTATCCTCCTCGGGCATTGACTATAGTTCGGTAGAAATTGAGATTACAGAAGGCGTTCTGATGTCCAGCCAGAGCAATACGGACTTCATACTTAATAAAATAACTGAGCTAGGTATGAAACTCGCAATGGATGATTTCGGCCAAGGATATTCATCTTTAAGCAGCCTCCGAAAATTCAGCTTTAACACCTTAAAAATCGATAGAGAGTTTATTAACGAACTTCCTTTTTACGAATCTGACTGCAAACTCGTCTCTGCTATTATCCTAATGGCGCACGGTTTGGATATGAAAGTAGTTGCCGAAGGTGTCGAGAGCCAGGAACAAAGCGACTTCTTGCTAGAGTGTGGCTGCGATTCAATACAAGGCTGGCTCTATGAAAAAGCCGAAAAGTTGTCTACCCTGCTCAAGCACAAGTAACGCACTGTTAAGCCGCTCCAGAATAAGAACCTAAGTAAGAGGATATCGCTAAATGAAGTCGCTACTCACCTTCATAACAACACTATCTTTCTATTCTCCTTTGCTTCACTGTCAGCAAGTAAGTGACCTATTCGCTCCAGAGCAAGGCCAAGCAGATAATAAACAACTCAAAACCCAAACAATACGCCCCGCTTCTGACCTTATAAAATCGCGCTATGCAAAAGAGTTTATGGTTGTCAGTGCACACCCGGAAGCAAGTAAAGCAGCCTATAAGGTATTAGAGCAAGGCGGTAATGCCATCGATGCTATGGTCACCGTACAAACGGTACTTGGTCTGGTTGAACCGCAATCCTCCGGTTTAGGCGGTGGCGCATTCCTGGTCTACTATGACTCACAAAATAACAAGCTCACTACCTTTGACGGGCGTGAGACTGCTCCCTTAGACGCTCACTCAGAACTTTTCTTAAAAGAAGACGCTCAGCCAATGGCTTTTTTCGACGCGGTAGTAGGTGGTCGATCAGTAGGCACACCCGGGACGGTTAAACTTTTAGCTGAGGTCCACAAGAAATATGGTAAGAAGAAGTGGCTATCTCTACTCAGCCCTGCGATACAACTTGCCGGAAATGGTTTTAATGTAGGCCCACGGTTAGCGAACGCAGTAAAAAGAGATGAAAAATATTTGAGCAGTGATGATAGCGCATACCAATATTTCTTTCCTGATGGACGTGCGATACAAGCAGGACAGCAACTTAAGAACCCTGCTTACAAAAACACCTTGGTCGCTCTAGCAAAACATGGTGGTGATTACTTCTATAATAGCGATATTAGCCAAACAATCGTTGATAAAGTAAAGCAAGCGAGCAACCCAGGCTTTCTATCCCAGAAAGATTTCTCAGACTATAAAGTGATTGAACGGCAAGCGGTGTGCTCTCCTTACAAGACTTACGAAGTTTGCGGAATGGGGCCACCAAGCTCTGGTGCGACTAGCATTGCGCAAATACTCGGCATCCTAGAGCCTTTCGGGCTGTCACAAAGAAGCTCAAACTCTGCAGAAACATGGCAGCTTATCGCCGATGCCAGCCGCCTAGCGTTTGCTGATCGAGGGCAATATATTGCGGACCCGGCATTTGTAGACTGGCCAAAAGCCATGCTCAACAAGCACTACCTTAGAAGTAGATCAAAGCTAATTACGCCAGGAACAGCCCTGCAAGGTGTATCGCCGGGAGTTCCCGATGCAAAATTTTATGCCGCCTATCAGGCAGGTAAGTCAATCGAAGTCCCCTCAACCAGCCATTTTGTGATCGTTGATAAAGATAAAAATATAGTTTCGATGACCAGTACCATAGAAAATGGTTTTGGTTCCAGACTAATGGTGAATGGCTTCCTTTTAAATAACGAACTCACTGACTTTTCCTTTAGGGCTCACCATAAAGGAAAACTCGTTGCTAACCGTGTTGAACCAGGTAAGCGTCCGCGTTCATCGATGGCACCCACCATCGTCTTTAAAAAAGATACCAATGGCCTCAAACAGCCCTATGTCGCTCTGGGTTCACCCGGCGGTTCACGCATTATTAACTATGTCGCCAACAGCTTAATTGCAATTTTGGATTGGGAAAAGACGCCACAAGAAGCCTTTGATCAGGCGCATATAGTTAATCGCTTTGGTGTGATGGATATCGAAGCAAACAGCTCGGCAGAGAAACTAAAAGACGTCTTTGAAGGCATGGGCTACCAAACAAAAGTGAAAGATTTAAACTCAGGCTTGCATGGGGTGATCTTTACTGAACAAGGCTTGCTTGGCGGCGCAGACAAGCGTCGCGAAGGGCTTGTCTTAGGAAAATAAATACTTATGTTTGCTTGTTGTCTAACTTGAAAGCAGCCTTGGGCCAATTTAGCTTCTGAGGCAGTCTAAAATCATTGCTTTCGCTTAAACTTGTGAGGCTAAAAGCTTCACCTCGAAAGTTCTCATCGGTGATATCATAGCGCTGTCCGAACAAATCAAAGCACATCTTATAAGCATGCAGATAGCCTCTATCAGCCTTCATACCACTATAGCGCTCGTCACCTAAAATTGGGCTCGCTAGTGACTTTAAGGCTACACGAAGCTGATGAGTTTTACCGGTTTCTGGCTTTAATGCAAATAGCCAATAGCCTTCTTTCGTGCTCAGTTCAGTATCTTTATTCAACATCGGGTCGAGCGCCTTGGCGAAAAAACGAGTCACAGCAGGATTAGTTTTTTCTCGACGAAGCAAATAACTACCACGACGCCCTTTAACCATATCACCGGCAACCGCCCCCTGCTTTTTACCTGGTTTCTTAGTACTCAGTGCCAGATAGTACTTTTCGATGGTTTTATTCTGGAGCATTTCACTTATTGCTTTGTTCGAGGCCTGAGTCTTTGCGAAAACCATCAATCCAGAAGTCATTTTATCTAAGCGATGAACAGGGAAAAGCTGCTCAGATTCGAACTGAAGCCTAACCTTTTGCACAATCCCTTGAAGTAGGTCATCACAGTGAAAAGGGATACCAGCTGGCTTATGAACGGCAAGAAGATTAGCATCTTCAAATAGCGTTATTAAGCTTTCATCAGTTTCTGAACTCACCAGCCGGCCTACTGAATTTCTAGTAAAGACATTGGCGCGACAGGGGCAGTTTTTGATTTTAATTGCTCTTGGGCAGCAAAATGATTCGTAGCATAGGGTGAATCTTCAGGCTCAGATAGAATATTCGGCCTAACAATGCGGTGATAAGTAAAACGAAGCGGAAACATCGCTACATCCGCAACAAGATCTTTCGCCATTGTCCAGCCAGAGATATCTTTATAAAGATTATTGTAGGTGCCGACCATAGCAAACAAAGATCTAGATAAGTGTAGATAATCGCTCTTAATGGTCATATCAAGCTGATAGGTATTAGACATTAAATGCAAGGCAGTCTGTAAACGCTGGCGCAAGCCTTCCTGCCCCTCTTCATAAAGGCGAAACATAAAGTCTCTACCCAATGGGGTAACGTTCTTTTTAATCAATGTTTCTTCAAGCGCTGTTTTAATCTCGTCATAGCGTTCCAGGTTTCCTTTTTGGCCCTTACTCATTTG
The DNA here is from genome assembly GCF_001634935.1 of Oleiphilus sp. HI0043. Lineage (NCBI taxonomy): Bacteria > Pseudomonadati > Pseudomonadota > Gammaproteobacteria > Oceanospirillales > Oleiphilaceae > Oleiphilus > Oleiphilus sp. HI0043. Next base: position 32,497 of record NZ_LWEY01001622.1, read on the forward strand.
AATAAGAGTCATCGTCAGCATATCAACATCGCCACTCAATACCGACGCCAGGTAACGACCTACCATTCCCCACTTACCACGCATATCGACGGCATTTCCCCAATCAATAAGGAACAACCTGGCATCGAGATCTACCATCACATTTCCAGGGTGAAGATCTCCGTGAAACTCCTGGTGTATCAGAAGATGTTCAAGCATGGTGTATAGGAAATTGTCGGCAAGTTTTCTCTGAAACTTTTTCTTTCGCTTACCACGGTAACGATCTATCGCCTGGTTTATCGCCATGGCATCCTGAAGGAATTCCATTTCAATGATGCGTCCAGTAGCACCGTATAAACCCGGTACATACCATACTGGCGATGCCAGGGCCCGCTGATAGAAACGGTCTTGAATTTCTGCTTCATGTTTAAAATCGAGCTCTTGCTCAAAGCCTTTGGTAAATTCCTTTATCTGTTCTGACATTGCCGCCAAAAACGGCCTCAACTTACTATGAGGTGCCCAGTACTGACTACTGATAAGCATCAGCTCGATGGCCAGAGAACCCATAGCAAACTCACGCTCTAGGTTATGACGTGCCACCTTTACGACGACCGGGACTAGAACCTCTTCATCCCCATGCTGCATTGGTTTCTTAGCAACAAATACTGAGCCAATTGAGCCGGATTTAATCGGGTTATTGACATCAAAACCAAAATATCGGGATTCTGGCTTCTGACCAAACTCCTCATTAAAGGCTTGATAGACCTCGGATGCCGTCATCGGGTCGACATCTTCCTGGAATACTTTTAACTCTTTAGAGATTTCTTCAGGCAGGAAGTCTGAGTTTGCAGCGGCGACCTGCGCCATTTTGATAAACAAAGGGCCGAACTCACGTACCATTTTGGCAACAATTTCTGCCTGTTGTTTAAAGTCTTTTGGGTCTGTTTGCAGGAAGGGTTTTATGTAGCGAATAGCCTTTATCTGTCGCTTAAGGATATGTATGTCGCCACGCAAAACCTGGAGCTTTAATACTATTTCAGACAAGGTTTTCTGATTTATCTTTCGGATATGCTTAATGCTGTTAACGATATCCAGAAGCAAAGGCTCATATGTACGCAAGACTGAACGGACAATATCCAGATTCAGCTCGACAACGCCTTTAAGCTCTGGCGATTCTATCAATTCTTGAAAGAAGCTCCAAAACTCATCAACAACAACTTCAGGAATATCGACTGGGCTGCGCAGAACCGCCTGCTTAACGACATAACCAATAAGATTTTCTGTCGACTCTTCATTGGGGATAATACGATACTTTCGAAGGTACTCCGTCAATGACCTAGAGTGAGATGAAACCGGGTGAAGATATAACTGCTCGAATAAAAGATCGAGTTCGTCGGCTAATTCATCTTGAGTGATCATGCGCTCTGTCATCAAGAGTTTCACAATCGGCACAAAGGCTTTTGGCAACGCGACACTACTCGTCGCCAAGTCGCCAGCCCCTTTAAATACGGAAAAGGTACTGTCCTTGATAGATGGAATATCCAGAAAGCGTTTTTTCTCTTTGGGCATTTTTGGCTTCGACATTATAAACAGAGCACCGTGCTTTCTTAAGCAGAATGACAGATTGATGAGCACAAGATTACCATAATGGCGACTTTCCTGCAGTCATTTGTCAACACAAAAAGCATTGTGACAGAGAGTTAAATTATTGCTTCAAAGCTAATAGCCGTAAATCGTTGCTATACTGCTTAAGAGGCAGATAAGCTTTCAAGTAAATTACATTGTTTTAAGACCCACTGAGCCCCAAAGTACTATGGAACATCTCTCGATTGTCAATTCCTTCTTCCTTATCTTTTCTGGGGCCGCGATCCTTGCTTCAATTGTTTTATATACTCGTCAGCCTATTATTGTCGCCTATATTGCCTTAGGTGCCTTAATAGGCCCTTATGGCTTGCACTATGTGAGCGATGCGCACCTGCTGTCAGAAATAGCAGAGATCGGAATTATCTTTTTGCTGTTTTTATTAGGGCTCGATATGCAACCAAAGAGCTTGATGCACATGTTGCGAAAAGCCACCCTGGTCGCTATTGTCAGTTCCCTAGCCTTCGCCTTTACCGGGTTTATGATTGGAAAAGGCTTTGGCTACAGCTCTCAAGAGTCCGTGATTATCGGCTGTGCGATGATGTTTTCTAGTACGATTATAGGCATAAAGCTTCTCCCTACAACCGTCTTGCATCACCGCCATGTCGGGGAACTTGTTGTGGGTATGCTACTGCTACAGGATTTGGTGGCAATTGTCGTGTTGCTCATATTAGGAGGCAGCGGTACTTCAGCAGATCCGGACAGCAACAGTATCTTTAGCTTCGTTAAAACAATGCTAACTTTGCCATTACTTATCTTTGTCGTATTCGCTACCGTAAAGCATGTCATCCTTAAATTGATATCCAAGTTTGACCGTTTTCATGAGTATATATTCTTGCTGACAATTGGTTGGTGCCTGGGTGTTGCAGAACTCGCACATTACATTGGGTTATCTTCTGAAATCGGCGCTTTTATCGCAGGCATCAGCATCGCGACTAGCCCAATCGCCCAATATATAGCCGAGCATTTAAAACCGCTTCGTGACTTCTTTTTAGTTCTGTTTTTCTTTTCGCTGGGCGCTTCATTCAACTTAGGCTTACTGGCAGACGTTATTCTCCCCTCACTACTACTGGCTGGGCTGATTATTGTTATCAAGCCAGTGATATTCCGTTGGTTGCTTACGCGCAGCAAAGAACCCAATGACATTGCCTGGGAAGCTGGTTTTCGATTAGGCCAAATTAGTGAGTTTTCGTTACTGATTGCCTACCTGGCAACCGCATCGGCTTTGATAGGGACCGAGGCCTCCCACCTTATCCAGGCCACAGCAATACTGACTTTCATCTTTAACTCATATATTGTTATCTTTAACTTCCCCAATCCGATCGCTATTAGCGACAAATTAAGACGAGATTAATGCCCAAAGCTCCTTGCCCCTGTGGGTCTTCCCTGACGTATGACGACTGCTGTGCTCTTATTCATGCTGACATAGCTAAAGCACTAAGAGCCGAGCAGCTAATGCGCTCTCGCTACAGTGCCTTTGTACTTGAGAATGAAGACTACCTTCTAACAAGCTGGCACCCGGACACCCGCCCAAGCAACCTTGATTTCGATTCACAAAGTAAGTGGCTTGGTTTGAAAATTAAAGATACAGTAGCAGGTCTAGAGGATGATAAGGAAGGCCAAGTGTCTTTCGTTGCACGTTATAAAGTGTCGGGCAAGGCTCAGCGAATTGTAGAGAATAGCCATTTCATTAAGCTTGATGGTATTTGGCAGTATCACTCAGCTACTGATAATTAATACTTGCTATGAAGCTTAAATGAATATATATAATAAAGTACTGCTTCATATGCATATCGCCGCATTATTGCTTGGTGGTACAGCACTTTTTTCAAAACTAATTCCCTATGCTGCCTGGGACATAATTGCCTACCGAACTCTGATTTGCGGCCTCACCGTATTTATTGTGGCACTTCTATTCAAACAAAAACTTAGAATTAGCACTTTACCCGTTTTTTTACTCTTGGTGTTTTGCAGCATGCTGTTCACCGTTCATTGGACAGCCTATTTTCAAGCGATGCAGCTGTCGACTGTCGCTATCGGCATGATCTCGATGTTTACCTTTCCTGTCATGACGGTATTTCTGGAACCCTTAATCAATAAAACACGGCTTCATAAAGCCGATATCCTCATGGGTTTGCTGGTTATGCTCGGTGTCTTTATGATCGTCCCGGACTTTACTCTCGAAAACAATGTCACCGCAGGAGTATTGTTTGGTCTTTTATCTGCACTGGCTGTGGCACTAAGAAATATTCTGGTATCAAAGCACCTGTCAGATATTTCCCCTTTCACCATTATGTTTTATCACGCGATGGTGTCAGCCGCAATTTTGCTACCCTTTGCATCTGTCTCGCCAGTGGAAATAAAAACACCCGATCTACTTGCATTAATTCTACTAGGCACCGTGTTTACGGCAATCCCACATACTCAAAAAACATACGCCCTACGCTATCGTTCAGCTAAAAGCGTATCAATGGTGATAAGCCTGCAAGTCGTTTATGGAAGCCTATTTGCATATTTACTTTTAAGAGAAGGAATAGTCTTCAACACACTACTTGGTGGTGGCATTATTTTGTTTGCTGCTTTGTATGAGAGTGTCTTTGCTAAGCACTGAGAGACTTAGTCTAAGTAGTGACTCTGTATCTAACTTATTAAATATTCTGTAGACCATTCACTACAAACCTGGTGTATAATTACACCAGGTTTGTATCGAGGGAGGTGTAAAATGCCGAGACAAAGTATTACGTTAACAGAGCAAAATGATTCTTGGTTGCGAAATCATGTAGATAATGTTCAAGATTACTCTAATAAAAGTGAATTGATAAACGATCTTATCCGCAGCGCGAGAAGGGCTGAAGCAATTAATAGAAAGCTTGAAGATGCAGAATCCAGTGGTTTTGTAAATCAAATGGCATCTGAGATGCTGGCTGAATTCAAGTCAGAACTGAAGTAAGGCATGTTTGAATTTAAGATATCTTCGAATACTAAAGAAGACCTAAAGCGGATATACGCTTACGAATATAGCGAGTTTGGAGAAGCTCAGGCAGATACCTATTACCATGGTTTTTTCGATATGTTCGAGAAAATTTCTATCAACCCATATCTCTTCCAATCAGTTGACCATATTCGCCCAGGTTATAGGCGCTGCTCTTATTGCTCCGATAATATTTACTACCGTGTTAATGGTGCGGTCGTTGAAATAATGGCTATTTTAGGAGGTCAGGATATTGATTGCTGGTTATAGGAACTCTCTAGAGTTAATAAGCGATTACTGAAAGTCGAGGTCTTATTTAAAAGCCAAAATTAATTTACTTATTTTGATGAGCCCTTAATGCCGGCTTTTAAAAAATTGCATAAAAAGGAAGTTACTTAAATTGTAAATAACCGCCTTTTGACGAAATTCTACACCTGAATTCGTTCGGCAAGATCAAGCGCATCATCTACTTCAACCCCAAGATACCTTATAGTGCTGTCAATTTTAAAGTGCCCTAGCAATATCTGAATAGCTCTAAAGTTCTTTGTTTCACGATAAATAATTGAAGCTTTTGTTCGCCTCATTGAGTGGGTGCCATAAGCTGGCTAAATAATGGATACACAGAGCTTCAATGAGCACCAAACTTGCGCACTTTGAAATTACAGGTAAATTGCGGCCCCTGTTTAAACATTCACAAAATAAAAATGGGGCCAGAGTCGCAACCCCGCCCCATCAACGACTTAATTAATTACTTCATACCACGAGAGATATTCAGCTCGGAAAGCAGTTTGGTAACAGACTGTTCAATACCTGAGCTTACCGACATGCCTAGTTTATCCATCAAACTTTTCTTTGCTTTGAATTCCAAGGAATAGACCTCTGAGTCCTGACAGGCTTCTAAAATATATTCATCTGATGTTTTCAAGTCATCAACTAAAGATACTTCCTTGGCTTTAGAACCAAACCAGATATCACCATTGGCAACTGATTCAATATCAACCGATGGACGACGTTCTGAAACGTAGGACTTAAATAACTGGTGAGTATCCTCCAAGTCCGACTTAAACTTCTCTCTTCCTTCGTCAGTATTTTCACCAAACATTGTTAAGGTTCTTTTGTACTTGCCAGCAGTCAGGATCTCATAGTCGATATCATTTTTCTTCAGTACCTTGTTGAAGTTAGGCACCTGAGCCACCACACCAATCGAACCCATTATAGCGAAAGGTGAAGCAATAATCTGATCTGCAACGCACGCCATCATGTAACCACCACTCGCAGCGACCTTGTCTACGCAAGCTGTCAGTTTGATACCCTTCTGCTTAATTCGATCTAGCTGTGCAGAGGCCAAACCATAGGAATGAACCATACCGCCAGGACTTTCAAGCTTGACCACGATTTCATCGGTACCCGGACGTGCAACCAACAGTGCCGCAGAAACGGCTTCTCTGAAGCCCTCAACAGCGCTAGCTTTAATATCACCCTCGAAGCTTAGAACAAACACCTTCTTTTTATCTTCAGTGTCTGACTTCCCCTTACTTTCCTTTTCTTGCTTCTTGAGCTGCTTTTTCTTGTCTTTTAATGCTTCTTTACTCAGCATCGACTCTTCAAGCGTATCTTTGATTTCCTCGTACTTTTCATTCAATTTTTCAATCAGCATTTCCTTGCTTTCAGGCTTCTTGTTTTTTAGAGCTGCACTGCTTGCTGCAGCCATCACTATTAAAATGGCAGCAACAACTGTAATTGTCTGCGCCAAGAAGACACCGTACTCAGTCAAAAATTCCACGCGCTTATCCTCAGGTTTGATATATACAAATAACGAAAACATTATGACCATTGCATTGTTGGGCCATTATTGCCAAATACAAGGGTTTCGTTCAGATATTGTTGGCTACTAATTTACACCTTCACACCATAATTCAAACAAGCGTTCGATTTATTAGTTGACAAGCGTTTTTCGAGTAACTAATCTTGACATCCGTGAAAATCAATACGCTTCACACTCAGGCTAGCTACCTTGCACTATTGAGCTTCAACCTCATGCATATACACGTGTAGCTTAGCGATAATTGATACATAAAAAGGGTATTCTCATGTCTGTAGCTTCTACTTTCGAGACACTAAAAGAAAACTTCAACGCTGACGCAGCTAGCGGCATCGACTTGGTATTCCAATTCAACATCGAAGACGATGACAACTACAGCCTAACTATCGCTGACGGTACATGCGAACTAGCAGCTGGTGAGCACGATGATCCTTCAGTTACTTTGATCATGAACACTGAAACTCTTAAAGGCATCGTTAGTGGCGAAACTGACGGTATGCAAGCGTTCATGGCTGGTCAGCTACGTGCTGAAGGCGACATGATGCTAGCAACTAAGCTAGGCGAGCTTTTCAGCATCGGTTAGTAAGGTCTGCTTAACATGATTAAGCTAAAAAAGCCGCTTCTGCGGCTTTTTTTGTGCGTGACACTTTTTAAACCTTTTACATCACGGTAGTATTCTGTTTCTGAAAACAGTATTCCGATTTCTAAAAATAGTTTGGGACCTTAAAAAATGGGTAGAGCTTACCAAAACCGTAAAGAATCAATGGCAAAAACCGCCGACGCCAAAACCAAGGTATACAGCAAGTATGGCCGCGAGATTTATATGTGCGCAAAGTCTGGTGGTATCGACCCGGACGGTAACCTTTCACTTAGGTCAATGATTGACCGCGCCAAGAAAGATCAGGTTCCTGGTCATGTTATCGAAAAAGCGATTGAAAAGGCAAAAGGTGGTGCTGGCGAAGACTTTGCGACAGCTCGCTATGAAGGTTTTGGCCCCGGAAACTGCATGGTAATTGTTGACTGCCTAACGGACAACCCTAACCGTACCTTCGGTGATGTGCGCCAGTGTTTTACCAAAACCAAGAGTAAAATTGGTGCCCAAGGTAGCGTTGGTCACATGTTTGATCACAGTGCTATTTTCGTATTCAAGTCTGAAGATGAAGACACCGCGCTTGAAGCCTTAATGGAAGCCGATGTTGATGTCAGTGATATCGAGTGTGAAAACGGCGAAATCACGATATTTGCACCTAACACTGATTATTTCAAGGCAAAGCAAGCGCTTAACGAAGCATTCGGTACAGAGAACAAGAACGGTGAAAAGGAAGTAGACTTTAAAGTTGATGAAATCCAGTTTGTTCCACAAACAACGACTGAAATTTCAGGTGACGATATTGCTACCTTCGAAACATTTTTAGATATGCTTAACGACCTGGATGACGTGCAAAACGTTTATCATAGCGCTGAGTTTTAAAACGTTTCTCTTAGGCAGAGGGTTTCACCCCTCGCTAATGCGGAATCCAAAACAAGCCAAGGTGCTTACGTTTCAGTAAAGCACTTTGGCCGCTGCCTACCTTAATCAGCTTGCCCTTTAATCTCATAAGCCTTATCCAAACGGCTGTACCCAAGCCCGCTCATTTTTTTAATATCAATCTGAACAGGTATACGCTCTTTCAAGGCATCTATATGACTAATCACGCCAATCATTTTACCCTGAGAGTTGAGCTGATCCAGTGAATCTAGTGCGATATCCAATGTCGCACGGTCTAGCGTACCGAAACCTTCATCGAGAAATAAACTGTCAATTTGAGTTTTATAGCTAACCAGGTCAGACAAAGCCAGGGCCAGCGCCAAGCTGACCAAAAAGCTTTCACCGCCAGATAGAGTTCGTGTATCTCTATGCGAATCTGCTTGCCATTTATCGACTACCTGCAATTCCAGCCCTTGAATATCACTTCTAACCAGATAATAACGGGCATGTAGCCCCTCAAGCCTTTGGTTTGCGAGTTGTATTAAATAATCTAAGGTCAGGCCCTGTGCAAAGACTCTGAAACGTTTACCATCTTTGGAGCCTATCAAACTATTAAGGTGACTCCAATCATCGTAGCACTGTCGCTGGGCTTCAATTTCTCGCATCAGGTTTTCATGCTTTTGTTTCTGTTCTGCGTTGGTCTTAAGTATCTGCGTTAGTTCACCCTGCCTCTGACTACAAGCTTCTACTTCACTCTCCAGGCCATCAAGTAGCGCTTTGAGCTCTTCGAGTGACAAATTAGGAAGATCTTTAGCTTGTAACTCTTTTAACTGGCTCTGGGCAGTTTTTAGCTCTGCCTCCAATGTTGCTTTAGTTTTTTGTGTTTCTTCTTTTAAAGACACCAAATTCTCGATCTCTACGTCATCAAGATGAGCCTGCTGAAAGCTGGGCAGGTCTTCGAACACGCTATTCTCGAGTCTCTGCTGCCAGTCATGAGCAAGACGATCCAACTGATCTTTGTGTTCAAACTTCTGCTGCTCGAGCTGCTGCTGCTTTCCCTGAAGTGCCGATAAGTTTCTCTCGATCTCAGCTATTGACCCCTGCAAGCCCTGATAGGACAGAAGCCTTTTTTCACAATTTTGAGCCGACTTCTCACGCTCGGCACTTACATCTTTATCGCCGAACAGACGTTTGCGCTCTGCCTTCTGTACAGCAAGCTGCTCCATGAACGACTGCTGTTTCTGTTTCGCCTCGGCAAACTGGGAATTAAGCTCGCTCAATACGGCTTTGTATTGGTCATGTTGCTTTTCGATATCGCTAATTAATCCAAGCTCTGTCTGAAGTAGCTTTGCCTTGTCGTCATACAGCGAACACTCCTTTCGGGTTGTCTCCAACCACTCGCCTAAAGCACTTAAGTCCGGACTTATCACGACATCATGGCCACTAAGCTTAGCCAGATTTTCTTGTAAAGATTGATCTAGCTCCTGCTCACTACTGCATAAGCTATTGATTTGATCTTGTTTATCTTGGCACTGCTGGCTGATATAGCGATGCTCAGTTTCTTGTATCTCTTTATCTCTTATTAGAGCGTCTAATAAATTCTGTTCTACTTTCTCTTCTTCCTGGCAGGCCTCTAGTGCGCGACGGAGGTTCGATAATTTTTCATATTGATTGTCTATATTTTCAATATCACTTAAGACTTCTTCTAAAAATTGAGGGACACCTTCATCTGCTACAAGCAAACTACAATTAATTTGAGCAGCATAAGTTGCCCAAACCTGCTCGGTTTCCGCCTCTTTTTTCAGTGACTCCTCTGCTCTTATTCTTAACCCTTCAAGTTCCGCACCTTGACGAATTAAGGCTTCCTTCTTGGCAAGTCCCTGCTCTTTTAACGCTTCAGCAACTTTTTCTTGAGCAAGAAGCTCATCATTCGTTGACGAAGACTCAAGCTCGCCATATCCATCTAACATTGGATGATCCACGGAACCACACAAAGGGCAAGCTTCGCCTTCTTTTAATTGTGCTCGGTGCTCACTTAAGCTGACAATACGGTTTTCGAGCAAGACTCTTTCTTTTAATGACAAGAAATACTTATTAGCTTGCTGATAGGCTGTTCGAAGGCTAACAAGCTCAGCCTCAAGGCTTGCTATCGAAGCATCTTGTTTTTCGATAGACGACAGGATTTGTCGACAACTAAGCTTTTGATCCTGCGCTTGCTCAAATATTCTCTTGCACTCGGCTACCGCATTCTTTCTAAGGGAATTCTGTTGAATAAGATTCTCTAACGTTTCCAAACTCAACTGCTTATTAAGCTCTTCTAGAAAGCGATCTAGTGCTGTTTTTGCACTCGAAGATCGACTAAGGAGTTTTTTATGCTCTTGCTCTCGGATAACAAGTTGCGAATTTAATTCTCTTAGGCCTTTTTCCTTCGCCAACTTAACTGCATTGTCGCTTTCAAGCAGCTTTGCCAGAGACACCGTTTGCTCTTTTACCCGGTTATACTGTTGGAATAGCGTGGCAATCCCGTCAAGCTGGGTTTGCGCACCTCTAAGCCACTCATGCTTTTCCAGCCACTCGCCCACGGACTTAGTTATGTCGTGGCTATTTTTAATCTGCTTGGCACAGTCTTGCAGCTGTTTTAGCGTTTGAGTTTTTCTGGCGTCTATTTCAACTAATTCGGCATCGGCGGTTGATATGCTTTTCTGCTGGGAAGTAATACCTTGATCTAAAGGAACCAGCTGCTCAACTAGAAAGTTTTCTAGTCTTACATGGGTATTCTGAGCATCCTGGTATTCATTTTTAGCAAGCTGACAATTACCTTCTAATAGGTGGAATTCCTCTTGCTTTAAGCTACAAGAGGCATTGATTTCCTGGAAGTTTTTATCATATTGGTTTTGTTGAGCTTGAGCGCGCTGATATTGTTCATAATATGGTGAGAGCACTCTCGCTGGTAGGGCTCTTTCAAGCCTTGCAAACTCGGGTGCTAAACTGTCGCAATATTGAACATGCGCATCGAGCGCTGAACGACACTGCTTATTACTCGCCTGCAATTTTTCAAGCTTTTCAATATGAGAAACCTGTGCCTGAATATCGCCTCTTTTAAGCAAAGCAGTCTTACGCTTTTCTTCGAGGGCCTGTTCTTCAGCATACAGTAATTCAAGCTCCTCGGGACTAGTCTGCTCTAGACCTTCCAACTTGGCCGTCAGTAGCGTGTGTCGCTCTTTTTCTTGTCGAAAGCGTTCAAACACCTCGCTAGAAACTCTGCCGTATATGTCCGTTCCCGTTAACTCTTCAAGAAGTTCTGCCCGGTCTCCCGAATTTGCATTGAGGAAGGCTGCAAAGCCACCTTGAGCCAGAAGCATGGATTTTGTAAAACGTGAAAAATCCAAGCCCGTTATTTCGGCGATATGTTCTAGTTTGTCGCGGAGCTTATCAGCAATAATTTTATCGCGCCCCTCCTCACCGGCCCCGAGTAGTGCTAGCTCAACTTTGGGGCTTTGTAATTTTCCATCAGCTTTGCTTCGCGCCCTTCTTACTTCCCAAAATGCGCGAAAAACCTGGTCACCCTTAACACTGAACTCCACCTCACACATGCATTCGTGACAATGACGAGTCATTACCTTCTCAGCAGGTGATGGTTCATTTAAACGCGGTGTTTGGTGGTATAAGGCAAGGCAAATTGCATCTAACAGCGTAGATTTTCCGGCACCAGTAGGCCCAGTGATTGCAAATAAACCGTTGCTTGCGAAAGGCTCCTGAGTGAAGTCAATAAACCACTCCCCTCGTAGAGAGTTGATGTTCTTAAGGCGAATACTTAGTATTTTCATAACTGCAGCTCTAGAGCTTGTCTCCTTGCTCAGCTTGTAGCAGCGCCTCTTTAAACATCTGTTGCAGACGGCTTTTTAGTGCATCATCGATTCCATCTGGCTCTAATGACAGCCGTTTTTCAAAGACTTCGCTTGCTTTAAGCTCCTGTAAACGTTCGCTACTTTCGGCGACCAGGCTTAACCCTTTTCGATTTCTGCTGCGCTTCAAACAAAGCACTTCGATATTGCTATCGACCACTAACTCTTCGATGCGTTTCTGAAGGTCTTCAAGATAATCCTGTTCTTCAACTTCTACCTCAAGCCAAATAGTCTCACTAAGGTCACCATTGCTTTCTGAACAATAAGCACTGCCATCACGACCGCCCTTCAACTCTGAAAGTTTAGTGCTAATCTCCTCGAGGTTTCCTTTTATTTTGTACAGCTGCTGAAAAACCGGTACATCTATGGCATCCACCGTCACACCAGCCTCATCAAACTCTACCACTTGCACTGACTTTTTCTGGTTTAGCTCGTCAAAGCTAAGCGGAATTGGCGAACCACTATAGTAGATATTGCCATTGCCCTTAATTTGCTGCTGTTTATGGATATGTCCCAGGGCAATGTAATCTGCCGAGGGAAATGATGATGCTGAAAACGCCTCCAAGGTGCCGATATAAATATCCCTAACCGATTCACTTGTGCGCGCGCCGACGACTGTTAAGTGCCCTGTCATAATAATCGGGATCTTTGAATCATTAACATCTCTTAAACCCAGTGCCTTACTATAAAGCACCTGATAGTGCTGCTTTATCGCATCTTGTACATCTCGTTGCTTTTCTTTCCCTGTCGAACCGGAGTGACTACCAACCAGGTCTCTAGCTCTTAGAAATGGAACGGCACATATAATTCCCTTTATTTCTCCAGCAGCGCCTGTCACGGGCAATAGCTGTTGCTCGTAGGTATTCTCGTTTGCAGAAGAAATTACATGCGTGTTGAAGTGTGCAAGCAAGTCAGAGGTTTCTTCAAGCATGGCGACAGAATCATGATTTCCGGCAACAATAACGAGAGGCACAGCCTTGTTTGTCGCTTCACTAAAGTCAATCACAAACTTGTGATAAAGTTCGCGAGCATAGCTAGGTGGAGCCCCGGTATCAAATATATCGCCGGCAACAATAACGGCGTCAACCTCATGCTCAAGAACCTGCTCAACCAGCCAATTAAGGAAACCCTGATGTTCTTTTTGGCGACTTTTACCCATGAAATACTGACCAAGATGCCAGTCGGAGGAGTGAATTATTTTCAAGATGTTGACCCGATTTTCAATTTGAAGACTAATTTACCCCTTATTTTTGTGAAGTAAAGGCATTTTATTGCGGACTTGGTTCACATGGTTGCATAAGCTTTCAAAGTGATACAAAGATCACCTTGTTAATTTTCTTGTAAAAGATAAGTTTAATAGTAGCAATGAATTAGCAGGACTTATTGAGACAGATTATGAAAAGACAACTCATCTATCACACACCGATTGCACTCGATGCACAAAGCTATAAAACAAGTGAAGCATCTGTTTTATCAGGCCAAGGGGTACATGAGAGAGCAACGATTAAAACCATTTCTCGTGACGGCATATGCCTAAACTGTGACCAAGAAACCTTGCATCGCTTACTACCCAATACACCTTCGGTATCACCTAAGTGTCCGGTTAAAGTTGAAGTCGCATTTAAATTAGAAAGCTTTCTTCAAATTAATGCAGATGTAATCTGTATTAGACGCTTATCTAAAGATACCTTTCAACTTGAGTTACGCTTTGGCGCCTTAGATGCCGAAGCTGAGTGTGAAATTGACGCCTATATTGAACATTCACTATACAAAGAAAAGAGTAAAGTAGTGCAGCCGATAAGAGCTATGAATGAATATTCTGCAGTTGCTTAAGCATTTGATGATGTATAACTAGTTCACACCCAAGCTATGCTCTCGATGTGAACACTGATTTAAGTATTGGCTGGCTTAAAGCTACTTAGTGGGAGTAAGGGTAGGAATAGTATCTTGCTTACTTTCGGTGAGAGCACTAACAAGCTCTGCTTCTGGACGAGAGATGCCACAACTATTCATTAGGTCATCGATCCCCGCTCCCAACTCCACCAAACGTGACGCTTCGGAGTAAGAAACTTTAGTCGGGTCATTTTTCTGCATTTCGTCTATTATGGCTTCAAGCTCTTCGACACGCTTTTCCAGAGCAATAACCTTACGCCCAACACCCATTGAGCCATGGCTAATTCCCTGAACTTCTTTTGATAGCTCATCGACCAGATCAGCAGTGCTCCTTTCTGATAAGGTAATGCTACGCTTGATTACCAAAGCGTACACCGCAAGCAAACATACGAGTATCGCTGAAACCAATGGAACAAACTCTACAGAAATTGACATGCCTACTCCTCATAGCCCTCAATTAGCATTGAGGGCCAAAAACAAATTGGCTATCGAGTTTAGAACGAGCCCATTTCAGACCATTCTTCTTCAGATAGCATCTTCTCAAATTCAACCAAGATAATCAGTTCGCCGTTCTTATTACAAACGCCCTGTATAAATCTTGCACTTTCTTCGTTGCCGACATTCGGCGCAGTTTCCATTTCAGAGTGTTTAATATAAACAACCTCTGCAACCGAGTCGACCAGAATACCAATAACCTGCCCATCAATTTCAAGAACAACGATACGAGAATGGTCAGTTACATCGGCACTAGGTAAACCAAATCGAGCCCGTGTATCGATAACCGTTACTACATTACCGCGCAGATTGATAATACCCAACACATAGTTAGGTGCGCCTGGCACGGGGGCAATTTCAGTATAACGTAATACTTCCTGAATCTGCATTACGTTAATACCATACGTCTCGTCTGCTAAGCGAAAAGTGACGTTTTGCAGAATCGGATCTTCAGCAGCATGGCTACTGTGCCCAGTGTTTGATGTCATTAGTTGACCCCTTACCTATTTCCTAAAAGACAATAATTCGCGCCAAGTTTTCAAAGCTTTACTCTCTCACGTCAAAAACTTAACAGATCATCTTCTAAATATAGAGCATCGCACAATCTATGCCAGAAAATAGTGACACAATTATCAAGAAATTGAGCTTCCATTGCCAGAAGCTTTCTCTTCTAGCATCAAGCTCATTACGTCTGCGTCGAGTAAAGCACACATATGCCCTATCACCGTACCAGATAACCACGCTCGACTCGTACGCTCACTGCGCCATTTAACCATATCAGGTTCAAGCTGAATGGATTCGTGAACTGAGTCGCAAGCTAAGCCCCAATTATTTCCACCCAGTCTAATAATGAACTGATATCCGGCCCGAGCATCCTCGCTCCAACGGTCCGGCATGACCCATTGAGCTGTATCGACTACTCTGACATTTCTATCCAAATGTCTATACAAGCCCATAAAATAATCTGCCCGGCCGACAATTGGCGTGAGCTCCTTTTCAATTTTATAGATTGCACCGAGAGAAACTAAAGGCACCGCAAGCTTTAAACCCGCTACAGAAAAGATCAAACACTCGAAGCGATCTTGAGCCCATGAAGGCGGCCCAACTTGTCCAGGCTCACCAGGCGTAACCAAAGCTGTTCTTTTTTCATGTATCTTTTCAATTTCAGAAACTTCAGTAGTCACAGCCTCCCTAGCCTGAACTTTAGCGTCTACCTTGGTATCACTCAGGGGTGCAGGTGCAGAAACGGATACCTTTGGCTTGTCGACAGTTTCAACAAGTACTTCTTGCTTAACCTTTGTTTTAAGCTCGGGCTCGGCTTTAAGACCAAGCTTCGCTTCCAAGCGGGAAAGCTGAGCCGCGCTCAACTTTGACTTTTTCTTCTCCAGAATCGCTAAGGCCGTCTTTCTATCTAGCTTAGTCTGAAGCTTTTGTTCAGTCTTTTGCTCGGTCTTAACTTCAAGCTTTTGCTTTACTTTAAGGTTCTGCTCAGATAACTCTTTAACACTCGGCTTGGTTTTAACCGGCGCAAGCTTTGGAAATGCAGCAGGTATAATCAGAGGTGAAATTTTTGATCTTTCAGGCTCAGCAAATTGAGGCTTAGCCGGCTTCACTTTTGCAAAATTTGCTTTTGCAATAACCTTAGGCTTTAACTTGGATCCTACTCTGCCTTCAAGTGGCTCTTTAGACCTTGTATGCATTACATTCACGGAGTCTAGAGAGTGTAATTCCGCGTCACTAAGCTTGTTTTTGTGTATTGTATCTAAGTCTTTTAAAGGTTGCTGATCGGCAACTGAGCCAAGCATATCAAAGAAGTATTCATCCATAGCATCAGATGAGCTGACATTCTCGTCCTGATCGAATTCACGCCCTCCATGAATAGAGTGCTTCTTATCGATATCTTCAGAGCTCATCGCACACTCTCTACAGACTGCTCCGCTAACCAAAAAGCAGCGTAGTAATCATCTATAGCTTGCTCAGAGTAGTCTAAGAAGCATTGCCGAACTCGCGGTGAAAGCGGTTTTCTTAAGTAATAGAGAAATGTTAATAATACTATCTGGGCCTCACACTGAGACCGAAAACTTTGATCATCGTCTTCTCTTACCATTTTAATTGTCGGAATAAGAGATAGGTCAGGCGAAATAGCTTCAGTCGTTTTAACAGTGGAACCACCCAAAATCCCAAGAACTGGCTGAGCGCATTGTGGCTCTGATGCCACCCTGGTAACACTAGTTACCGAATCAACATGACTTGGCTTACGTGAAGTGACAGATCCGCCCTGATTTTGCCGACCTTCATTTGTAAGATTGGCTTCTTCAGCAAACTCACAATCGGCACTTATATTTTCTTGCTCACTGACGTGTGCGCTTTCAGAAATTTGAGCAGATGACTCATTCAGATAGTTTTCGGATGTATGCTCTGCCGAAGAACATGAGCTATCATTAGGCTTACTAACAGGCACAGGGTCGCTACCAAACATATCGCTCAGGTAATCATTTAGCAAATCTTCCGTGCTAGAGTGAGGCGTCCTGCTGTCAGTGTTATCCTGAGTCATTTGATAGTGTAATTAATCTCTCGTATGAGTTTAAAGCCTGATAAAGCCTTAGGCATTATTGCTTGTCAGCTCTTTAAGCGTCTGCAGTAGCTTCTTATAAGCTCTCACTCCGTGAGTATCAGCGTCGTAAATAGATGGTACCAGACCTTTCATACTTGCATCTCGGAACTTCGTATCAACGGGAACGGCATACTTCCAGACATCATCTCCCCACGTCGATTTGATGGTACGCAAGCTTTGTGTTGAAGCCTGTGTTCGACGATCAAACATGGTAGGCAGAATAAGATGTCTTAAATTGCTTTTCTGAGACCGAATAACCATACCCAAAGTATGCATCATTCTTTCCAAGCCTTTAATCGCAAGAAACTCTGTTTGACAAGGTACGATGAGCTGCTGGCTCGCAGCAAGAGAGTTGATCATTAGTACACCCAATGAAGGCGAATTATCGATCAAGACGTAGTCATATTGATCCCACAACATTGCCAGCGTTTTCGAAATGATCAGCCCCATACCTTCAACGCCAACCATTCTACGTTCAAGCGTCGCTAAAGCCGTTGAAGCAGGCATTAAATCCAGACCCGGGCAAGAAGTGTCAGTAATCAGTTGTTCAGGAAGACCATCAGGAACCTTACCCTGATGCATAAACAAGTCGAACGCACTTTGCTCAATCGTATCCGGGTCGTAACCAAAATAACTGGTTAAAGACCCATGCGGATCAAGATCCATAACCAACACTCTTTTGCCTTCTTGTGCCAACAACCCGCCTAGCGTTACTACACTAGTCGTTTTACCGACCCCGCCTTTCTGATTGGCAATACCCCAGATTCTCACCGCGTCACCTCTGAAAAATTATATTTTAGCTTTGCTCAAGCATACCATTTAGCCTAGCTGGCTAGAATATCCTGCTAGGGATACTTGCTAATTCTGTATCGCTTGAACAAATGAACAACGGAAATGGCATAAAGTTGCCGAATTTACGTCACTAATAATCTTAATAGTGTACAGAGCACAAATCGTGCCATCGGCACAGTATTGAAAGGTAAATACTTAGAAAATATTTCTTTATAAATGAATGAGCTACGAGACTTACTTCATTAAGCCCTGACGAATATCCTGACTTTTGGAAATTAATAGAACAACGCGGCGGTTTTTGCTTTTTCCAGCTGCCGTATCATTCCTAGCAGCAGGTTGAAACTCTCCGTAACCCATCGCGCCCATGCGAGAAGGCGACACCCCCTCCAGTGCGAGGTATCTAACAACTGTGGCTGCTCGCGCTGCAGAGAGCTCCCAATTAGATGGGAATACAGGGCTTCGAATAGGAACATTATCAGTATGCCCCTCTACCAGCATAGCGTTATCGTGCTGGTTCATAATACCTGCAATTTTTTCAATAATTGGCAAAGCATCATCAACAGGCTCCACACCGCCGCTTTGAAAAACAACCGTATCATCCAACGAGATCTCGATCCAATCGTCTTTCTTCTGAACGCTTACCTTTTCCTCGAATATCAAGTCTTCAAAGTTATCTTCAAACTCCCCTGCTATCATTTCGAGTTGGAGGTCTTCTTTGCTAGGTTCCTTCTTTTTCTTTCGTTGATCAGGGGGTGGTGATGACTCACCGATCATTGGTTGGATAAAAATTTCACGTGAATCCGGAGAGGTAGAGCGAGGACTTATATCTCCAACCTGAATTGGCTTTATGGTTTTCGCGGGAGCGTTAAAGACCCCTTCCAAACTCTCAGAAAGGACTTTATATTTACCTTCATTTACCGAAGAAATTGAATACATCACAACGAAGAAAGCAAACAGCAAAGTGATAAAGTCAGCGTATGATACTAACCAACGCTCATGATTATCATGCTCTTCTTCTAATTGCCTGCGCATAGCTTAGCTCAAGTGATAGTTAAGTGATAAAGCCGCGTAGCTTTAGCTCGATTGAACGAGGGTTCTCTCCCTCTGAGATTGCCACCAAGCCTTCGATAAGCATTTCTCTATACTGGGATTGCCGTTGAATCACAGACTTTAGCTTACTACCGACTGGGAAAAACAGCAGGTTGGCAAATGCAACGCCATAAATTGTCGCTACAAAGGCAGTCGCGATACCAGCGCCAAGAGAGGATGGGTCAGCAAGGTTACTCATAACATGTATCAGACCCATTACTGCGCCAATGATACCAATGGTAGGAGAATACCCCCCCATCCCGTCATAGATCTTTGCTGAACTAAGGTCATGACGCTCTTTAGAAATAAGATCCAACTCAAGTACATTTCTAATCACTTCAGGCTCAGCACCATCAACGAGCAGCTGAAGACCTTTACCAGCAAAAGGCTCATCTTCTTTCTCGACTGAAGACTCTAGCCCAAGCAAGCCCTCTTTTCTTGCTCGCATACTCCAGGAAATAACCTTTTCAATCCCGTCATCAATCGACACATAAGGCGGTATAAACACCCAGCGCAACATGACAATGCCTCGCTTTAATGTCTGAAAAGGAGTTTGTAACAATATCGCAGCAAACGTACCGCCTATAACTATTAAGGCAGCGGGGCCATTAAATAATGAATCAATATGGCCACCCTCTAGGTAGTTACCACCTAAAATGGCACCAAAGCCAAGGATAACACCTAAGATACTCAGCAAATCCATTACATCACTCCTTCAATCACGTGATCTGCTATGGCGTCAATATCAAAAGAGCCGTCAGAGTAACCAGCCTTGTCAACTGCCATCGGCATTCCATAAATTACGCAGCTTTTTTCGTTCTGAGTATAAACCGTGGAGCCAGACTGTTTAAGCAAGCGGCAACCTTCTCTACCATCGGCCCCCATACCAGTCAGAACAATTCCCAAAACTCTTCCGGGGAACGCTTTCGAAGCTGAACCGAAAGTCACGTCGACGGAAGGTTTGTAGGTCAACCTAGCATCACCTTCCAAAATTGAGATAGACCGACCTTTACCCGAGACAATCATTTGCTTAGCTCCAGGTGCTAAAATTGCTGTTCCTGCCTGCAATGTTTGCCCATCTACTCCATGCTTAACGGTAAGTTGACATAAATTGTTTAGGCGCTCTGCAAATGCAGGGGTAAAGGTCTCAGGCATGTGCTGAACAATCAGTACAGGAACCGGCAGATTAGCCGGTAGCTTTGACAGTACTTTTTGTAAGGCAACCGGCCCACCCGTTGAAGCGCCGATGACTAGAAGGTCTACCGGGTGAGATAACTTCTTGGCTCTGTGCGTGGCGCGTTGACCACGATTAGTACTCTGTACTTCCGGGCGTGACGGCACACTTTTATTTGTAGTGCTTGGGCGTCCGCTCACTGCTCTACGCTTTAAAACACTTGAACTCTCACTTGCTTGTATACTGGATGAAGCCTCGGGGTTTAGTGAGCTAGCGCTGCTAACCGAGCCACTTTGAGAAGTTCCACTCTTTTTTGCAATAGCCAGGATTCTTTTCTTCAGAACCTCTTGCATTTTCCCTGCATCGCGAGCGATATCTTCAAAATTCTTTGGTAAAAAATCGACCGCTCCAGCTTCTAGCGCATCTAGCGTTACACGAGCACCTTCGTAGGTAAGAGATGAGAACATTAGAATAGATGTAGGACATTCTTGCATGATATGGCGAATAGCTGTAACGCCATCCATAACAGGCATCTCGTAATCCATGGTGACCACATCAGGGGACAATTTCTTTACGAGCTCAATTGCTTCACGCCCGTTTGACGCAGTACCAACGATCTTGATTTCAGAAACCAAGCTTAGAATTTCACAAACCCGTTTCCGAAAAAAGCCAGAATCATCTACAACTAATACAGTGACACTCATCGAATCTAACAAGCGCCCCCGTAGCGATAAAGATTGCAGCGTGTACTATAGCGACAGCGCATCCTGATTTTTAGCCTATGCGTAGCGGTCTAATAGACTTGGAATATCTAGTATCAAGGCGATACGACCATCACCCGTAATCGTTGCGCCGGCCATGCCTGCTGTGCCATGTAGCATGTCACCAAGTGGTTTAATCACGACTTCTTCTTGGCCAACCAACTGATCCACAATAAAGCCTACGCGCTTACTACCCACAGCGACAATCACCACATGAGCAGAATCAGTATCTTCAGTGTATGAATTCACTAACCAGCGTTTGATGTAAAACAAGGGATAAACATTATCACGAACAACAACACACTCCTGTCCATCAACAACATTTGTCTTGGTCAAATCAAGGTGGAAAATTTCAACCACACTAACCAGAGGAAAAGCAAAGGACTGATTTCCAAGCTTAACCATCAAGGTAGGCATGATCGCCAAAGTTAAGGGTACTTTAATTGAAAGTCGCGAGCCTTTACCTAACTCAGAATCAATATTTACCGTACCGTTTAACTGGGTAATTTTTGTCTTAACAACATCCATTCCCACACCACGGCCGGAAATATCGGATATTTCCTGCTTAGTCGAAAAGCCAGGTGCAAAAATAAGGTTATAACATTCGCTATCGCTTAAGCGATCAGCAGCGTCTTGGTCGTAAATGCCTTTTTCAACAGCTTTTTGACGTAGAACCTCAGCATCCATACCTGCGCCATCATCTTCAATGGCTAGCATGATATGATCACCTTCCTGCTGTGCTGACAGAACCACCTGCCCTATACGTTCCTTACCTTTCGTCACACGGTCATCAGGCATTTCAATGCCGTGGTCTACAGCGTTTCGTACAAGGTGAACCAAGGGGTCAGATAGCGCTTCAACAAGGTTCTTATCAAGGTCAGTATCTTCACCAACCAGAACCAGGTTAACCTCTTTCTTAAGGTTCCGAGCCAAATCTCGCACAACCCTGGGAAAACGTCCAAAGACCTTCTTAATCGGCTGCATTCGAGTTTGCATAACCGCTGACTGAAGATCACCTGTCACGACATCTAAGTTGGACACAGCCTTCTGCATGGACTCGTCACTGCTTGCATCGCCAAGACGTTTTAGTCGGTTACGCACAAGCACCAATTCACCCACCATATTCATGATATCGTCTAGGCGCTTTGTATCAACACGAACTGTTGTTTCTGTCGCTATGGTTTCATTCTTCTTCGATGCCGCTTTAGCAGCTGGTTTTGCAGCCGGCTTTGGCTTAGCTGCAGCTGCTGAGGCTGGGGCCGGTGCAGGCGCTGGCTTTGGTGTGGGCTCTGGAGCCGGCGCAGAACTGGCAGCAGCCTTGGTCGTTGGCGACCCGCCTGCTCCATGAAGTTCATCCAGTAGCTTTTCGAACTCATTATCGGTAATCAACTCTCCATCACCGCCAGCAGGAGTAGCTGACGCTTCAGACGTGGCATCACCTGCAGCAATACCTTCGCTATTGAACTGACCTTCACCATGCAAGTCATCCAATAGTTTTTCAAATTCTTCTTCGCTTATATCACCCGACTCTGGCGAGCTGTTCGTGTCGCCACCCGCAGCCGGTTCTTCAAAAAACAAATCCGCCGAGGAGCTGTCTGGTGAAGCTGAGGCACCAGCACTTTCGCTGACACCAACAGGAGCACCGGAACCGTGTAGCTCATCTAACAAGTTTTCGAATTCGTCATCGGTAATTTCGTCAGATTCTTGTTCGGATGCCGCTGGTGCACTCCCTTTACCCGCATCATCATCTAATGCATCCAAGAGCTGTTCAAACTCATCATCAGTAATATCAGCCTCTTCAGCAGAGGCTTCTGCAGCAACCGGCTCCGGTGTTGGTTCAACAGCTGCAGGTTCAGCAGCAGGCGCAGCATCAGCAGGTTTCGCAAAACGTTCTAACTCACTTAAAAGCTGTGGGTCAGCTGGGGTTGGATCTTGGCCATCTCTGACTTCACTGAACATTTCGTTTACAGAGTCTAACGCACGTAAAACGACATCCATTAAGTCAGCATCAAGACTTCGCTTACCATTTCGCAGAATATCGAACACGTTTTCTGCAATATGACAACACTTGACCAGTGCATCCAACTGTAAAAAGCCTGCTCCACCCTTTACAGTGTGAAACCCTCTAAAAATTGCGTTTAGCAAATCTTTATCGTCTGGATTTTGCTCTAGATCAACCAGTTGCTCTGAAAGAAGCTCGAGTATCTCTCCAGACTCTACAAGAAAGTCCTGAAGTATCTCATCATCCGCTTCAAACCCCATCTTCTACGCCCCTTTAAAATCCTAGACTGGACAGCAAATCATCCACATCATCCTGGCCAGAAACAACGTCTTCGCGTTGCTCTGCATGGAGTTGTGGACCTTCACCCTCAATGCCTGTTTCTTGTTTTTCTACTTCGTGGACTGTTCCTGTAATCTGGTCAACCTTACCGGCCATTCTGACCAAATTAACAAGATTCTCTTCAACATCTTTAACCAATCCGGTGACTCGTTGAATCACTTGACCAGTTAAGTCTTGGAAAGACTGCGCTAACAGTATTTGCGTGAGATTATCATTTACTTTATCTGAATCCTCACACAACTTTCCAAGGAAAGTTCCCATTGTGGCTGTCAGCGTTCTAAACTCATCAGGTTTCATTTCCTTACGCTGTAAGCGAGACCAATCCATCTTGAGTTTTTTCGCTTCCTGGCTGATTCCTGAAGCATAAGGCATGGTTTCTTCGACAAGATCCAAGGTCTTGTTTGCAGCCTTATTGGTCATATCAACCACATACGCGAGTCGGTCGGACGCATCCTCTATAGTAGACAGGTCATCTTTAGCCGTCTCACTGGAAGCATCGATGTGAAAGTTCCGAATTGACTCGTGTAGCGACCGAGTTAAGCGACCGACTTCTTGGTACAGAGTTTTATCCCGAGTCTCATTTAACTCAGAAATAATACCTAACGCCCCCGACAAGTCTCCTTTGTCAATTCGCTCCTTCAACTCATTAGCCTGAGCCTTCAAAGTCTGCTCAAAACCGCTTAGAGGTTCGCTATTTATTAGCTTTGCGTCAGTCATGAATCGCTCAGCCTTAGGAATCGATACGTTCGAAGATTTTCTCAATCTTCTCTTTTAAAACAGCTGCGGTAAATGGCTTAACGACATAACCGTTCACACCTGCTTGCGCGGCAGCAACTATCTGATCTCGTTTAGCCTCAGCCGTTACCATTAGCACAGGAAGACTTTTGAGGTTATCGTCAGAACGAACATGCTGAAGCAACTCAATACCAGTCATCCCAGGCATATTCCAGTCAGTCACCAGAAAGTCATACTTACCTGTTTGAAGCATTGGTAAGGCAGTACTACCATCGTCAGCTTCATCAGTATTAGTAAACCCTAGGTCACGCAATAGGTTCTTAATAATTCGTCTCATTGTAGAAAAATCATCTACTACGAGAATTTTCATATCTTTATTCAAGTCGACCTCCACTCATGTCGATACCCGAAATTACATTTTAATACCTAAAAACAAGTCTAGTCGGTGTTCTTAGGCTAGCCAGTTTTTTTTGATATTTGTTTCACTTATCGGCACATTTCTTAACAACTATATAAAATCAAGCCAATTTATTAATTTTATTCGCTTTATTTTCCCCTTACATGGGGGACAAACTTTGAGAAAAGAGGTCTAAGCAAATAGTTCGATCAGGCTAAGACAAACTGCAATCAGGTACGCCAATCACTCATTCTAGCTTTCAAACGCATCGCTGCTTGAGAATGTATTTGACTTACTCGAGACTCACTAACAGAGAGCACCAAACCAATTTCTTTAAGATTCAACTCTTCTTCATAATATAAAGACAAAACCATTTTTTCACGCTCAGGGAGAACATCAATCTCTTTGGCCAAAGCTCGACGAAAGGCATCATTCTGAACATCCGTCGCGGGCGTGTCATTCTCGGACAAATACTCTTCACTAGAAACGTCACCTGACTCACTTAGCTCTTCAAAGCTAAATAACTTGCCACTAGCGCTGTCTTTCAAGCAAGCAAAGTATTCCTCAAGCGTCATACCTAACTCTGAGGCAACCTCGTCATCCTGCGCATCACGACCCTCTCTATCTTCAATAGCCTTGATCGCTTCACTTATCTTTCTTGCATTCCGATGAACAGACCTTGGCACCCAGTCTCCCCGGCGCACCTCATCCATCATCGAACCACGAATTCTAATGCCCGCATAAGTTTCAAAGGACGCACCTTTAGAAGCTTCATACTTCCTGGAAGCCTCTAATAACCCGATCATACCAGCCTGAATTAAATCATCGACCTGAACGCTAGACGGTAGACGAGATATCAAATGATGCGCAATTTTTTTGACTAAAGGCGCATGAGACCGAATCAAATCATCGGCACGTTTTACTTGAGCGTCTGTATACATCAGCCTATGACACCGGAACTAAACACGTTCTAGTTTGAGGTAGCCTGAACCAGGCGCTCAACAAAGAACTCCAAATGACCTTTTGGAGAAGAAGGCAGTGGCCAGCTATCCGCTTTTTGGGCAAGCGTCTTATATGCCAACGATGCTTTTGCACGAGGATACACATCAGAAACAGCCCGTTGACGCTGCACTGCTTTTTTCACCGACTCATCGAAAGGGATTGACCCAACATACTGCAGAGCAACATCGAGAAATCTCTCAGTAACGTGAGCAAGCTTGGAATAGAGGTGGCGCCCCTCTTCCTGCGTTTTAACCATATTCGCCAGTACACGAAAACGGTACATATCGTAATCGCGATTTAACAATTTAATTAGCGCATATGAATCGGTAATCGATGTAGGCTCATCACATACGACAACAATAACTTCTTGCGCAGCCCTAAGAAACGAAACAACACCATCGGATATACCTGCTGCGGTATCAATAATCAGGACATCGAGATCTTCAGAAATTTCACTAAAGGCATTAATTAAACCGGCATGTTCCATTGGATTCAAAGAAACCATTTTTTGCGTACCAGATGAAGCTGGTACTACTTTTATTCCTTTGGGCCCATCAACCAAAACGTCACGCAGAGAACATTCGCCACTTATCACATCCGCTATATTGCTTTTAGAGGTGATACCTAACAAAACATCAACATTAGCCAAACCTAAATCGGCATCTAAAAGTACGACACGACGCCCCATCTCAGCGAGCATAATCGAAAGGTTAATAGACACATTACTTTTGCCCACACCACCTTTACCGCCAGTTACCGCGATTACCTGAACCGGATTAGAATTCGCCATACTGGTGAAAATCCCCTTTTATACATCTAATTATTTTTCGCACTTCAGTTTATTCAACCATATTGAGATCTTCGTGATACTGAAACATTGACCGTATTTTCAGTGTATGCTGCATAATCTTGCTACATTCAGCTCTATATTTTAATCAACGCTAATAAGAGTTTAGCAGATATGATTAAGTTTACGCAGAATGAGAGAATATTTGATCTAAACCACCTTCATGCTCTTGGGCGCTGATTGTTACCCATCGCTCCGAACTATTCAATAAAGATTCAGCTCTCGAGAGGATTTCTTTTTGCCTAAACACATGAATATCCTCAGGAACTCGCTGACCGTCAGTAAAATAACTGGCTTTGAGACGCGTATCGATAAGAAAGCTCATCACCTCACCCAGGCTAACAGCTTCATCAACCTTAGTAATAATGGCGCCTGACAAGCCTACCATTTTGTAGTGATGGTAATTTGAACACATCACCTGATACTGCCCTACAGACGATACAACAAGGTGTGACTGAATATCATGACCCGACAGCTTTAATTCCTGCAGCTGCTCAGACCAGCACGCGTCGGTATGCATTAGGCCAGCAGTATCAACCAAGACAAGTTTTTTGTGACGCAAGCCATCAAGTATGGTATCCAGACTATGACGCTCATCAACAACATGGACAGGCACATTGAGTATTCTGCCAAACACCTTTAGTTGCTCGTGCGCAGCTATGCGGTATCTGTCAGTTGTCACCAAGGCTATATCATCAGCACCATGTCGAATAACAAACTGAGCAGCCATTTTACCTATTGTCATGGTCTTACCACTACCTGTAGGCCCAACCAATGCAATGACGCCACCCTGCTCGATCAGGTCATCTTCAGGAGCCGATATTAAAGCTGAAACACCCTGTGAAACACGAGACCATGCCTGACTGTAGTCCATACCTAAATCAACCATTGCCATTAGCCGTTTTTTAAGATCCCCGGCAATACAAAGGGATTCGAGTTTACGTTCGATTTTGCTGAGCGTAGCCGATTGCTCACGTTCTTTTTCATTCTGCACTTGCTTGTAAGCCTGCCCGGACATTAGTTTTTTAATCTCTAATATCTCTGCACGCATATCCGATAATTCGCCCCACGGAGTACCATTTTGTTTAGCATCATGTGACGCAGCCTTGCGCTCCATTGCCGAAGAGCTTGCCTCTGGTTCAGACACTGCCTCTGAATCGTTCTCTTGCGCAAGAGCATCAGGCCGCTCTTTACGCTTAGCCTTAACCTCTTCTATCTTTCTACGCGCACTATCTAGCTCTTTTTGCAGTTTCAGGTGTTTTTCTGCATGCATACGAGCAAGTTGGGAAGGGCTAGGCTCGCCACGCTCTATCAATTGACTTTCGATGGTTTCAGGTGAGACATCTTCCTCATAGTCGAGCGCAGCAACAATTTCGACACCACCGTCAACTTTTGAGTTGGATAAGATAACCGCATCGGGGCCAAGTTCTTCTCGAACCATTTTTAAAACTTCTTGCATGGTCGCTGAAAAAAAGCGTCTAACTTCCATAAGGAATCACCTGATTATGTTTACTACTCATCACTTCAATTGAACCTTGGAGCGAGTTCTACCGACACGACGTCAATTTATTGACCTACGTTCGCGACGATTGTTATTTGTTTATTGTTTGGCACTTCCTGGTAAGAAAGGACATTAATCGGGTCACTCCCAAACCTTACAAACTTAGCAAGCACTGGTCTCAAAGGCCCTGATACCAAAAGGATTGCAGGCTTTCCGAGCATTTCCTGGCGTTGAGCTGCTTCACCGAGCGATCGCTGAAGTGTTTCAACTATTCGGGGCTCAAGTATCATTCCCATATCATCACCCGCGCCAGTTTTTTGTGACTGCTGCACAGACTTTAGCAATAACTGTTCCAAGTCGGGCTCTAAGGTAATAACGGGGATTTCATCATCATTTCCACAAATATTTTGGACAATCAATCTTTTCATACCCTGTCGACATGCTTCTGTTAGCAGGGTGGAATCAGCTGACTTTGGAGTTACATTAACCAGCGCTTCAGCGATCGAACGCATATCTCTAATAGGTACGTCCTCGATCAATAGACTCTGAAGAACTTTTAATAACAGACTGACTGTTAATGTATTTGGAACCAGCTCTTCTGATAGCTTAGGTGACACCTTCGCCAACTGATCCAACCATTGCTGTACCTCCTCATGCCCCAATAACTCACTAGCATGCTTCTGAAGCACTTGATTCAAGTGTGTCGCCACCACAGTACTCGCATCGACAACGGTATAACCTAGCGTTTGCGCATGATCCTTTTGAGAACTCTCAACCCAGATTGCATCAAGCCCAAAAGCAGGGTCTCTACCCTCAACCCCGTCAATTTTCCCAAAGACCTGACCCGGGTTAATAGCTAGCTCTCTCTCTGGGTGAATTTCTGCTTCAGCAATCGTTACGCCCATCAAGGTGATTCGGTAAACATTTGGCATAAGGTCAAGATTGTCGCGAATATGAACTGAAGGCATTAAGAAACCTAACTCTTGCGACAGCTTTTTACGCACCCCTTTTATCCTACCAAGCAATGCCCCCCCCTGATTTTTATCAACAAGAGGAATTATGCGATAACCAACTTCCAGGCCTATAATATCGACCGACAAAACATCATCCCAGCCAAGCTCTTTGTACTCTTCTTTAGGCTGTCCATCAGCCGATATTTGACCTTGATTATCAGGCGTTACATTAGCACCGCCAGACATATTAGGCTGAGCACCTGACCTGCGAGCACCCGGAGCGCTTGCTTCAACCTCTTCACCTTTCGATCTCTTGTTTTGACCATACCAAGCAAAAAATGCTAAACCGCCACCCAAACCCAAGAATGCCAAATGAGGCATGCCCGGTACCAGACCCATTGCGATAAGAATGCCTGAGGCCACATATAAAGCCTTTGGGGATAGAAACATCTGATCAAGAACTTGTGACGACATGTCCTGCATACTACTAACACGTGTCACCATAATTGCTGCGGCGGTAGAAAGTAGTAGCGAAGGAATCTGTGCAACCAAGCCATCACCAATAGTCAGTAGCGAATACTTTTCCATTGCATCAGAGAATTCTAGATCATGCTGCACCATGCCAATAGAGAGACCGCCTATGATATTGATCGCTAAAATCAACAAACCCGCAATGGCATCACCACGAACAAACTTACTGGCACCATCCATAGAACCATAAAAGTCAGCCTCCGTTGCAATTTCTTCACGACGTGACTTGGCTTCTTCCTGTTCGATAATGCCAGCATTAAGATCAGCATCAATCGCCATCTGTTTACCCGGCATCGCATCGAGCGTAAAGCGCGCACTAACCTCCGAGACCCTGCCAGCACCCTTTGTTACAACAACAAAGTTAATAATCATCAAAATAGCAAAGACAACCAAACCGACAGCGTAATTGCCTCCAATGACAACCTCACCGAAGGCCTCAATCACCTTACCTGCAGCATCGCCACCTTCGTGCCCCTCCAAGAGAACAACACGAGTTGAAGCGACATTTAGCGCCAAACGTAAAAGCGTGGCAACTAACAAAACGGTTGGGAATATCGCGAACTCAACGGGCCGCAGGGAGTAGACACAAACAAGCAAGACAACAAGCGCCAAAGCAATATTGAAGGTAAACAACAAATCAAGCAGGAAAGGAGGAACAGGAAGGGTCATCATCCCCAGGATTGCAATCAATAGCACCGGGATGGCGAGATTACCCTGAGTAAGAACCTTGAATTGTTGAAGCATTGCGGCTTGCTGCATAAATATCACTACCAAGACTGATATCGTCACTAATTTGACGAAAAACAAATATCAGTAAGGTATCAGCAAGATTCACGCCGACTTCTACAGTTTACGGTAATTAGGCAATGCCAGCCCCTTAATCAAGAGCCATCATATTTAAGATCATCCGGTATGGGGAAGTCCGGTTTCGGAGGTTTTGTAATAACGCGACGCCTAAACTGCTTAAGCTGAAATACGTATGCCAGCACTTGTGCAACCGCCATATACAAACCACTCGGAATTTCCTGACCAATCTCGGCATGATGGTAGACCGAACGCGCAAGCGGTGGAGCCTCAACAATTTCGACATCATGTTCGTTGGCAATTTCTCTAATCTTCAAGGCGACTTGATCATGCCCTTTCGCAAGCAAAATTGGCGCGGCATCTTCTTCAGGTTTATATCGTAGCGCGACTGAAAAGTGAGTTGGGTTGGTAATCACCACGTCAGCCTGAGGAACATCTTGCATCATTCGACGCTGCGCCATTTCCATCTGCAATTGGCGAATCTTCCGTTTAACCTCTGGCTTACCTTCCGTGTCCTTGAATTCGTCTTTCACTTCCTGCTTCGTCATCTTCAGATTTTTTGTATGATCAAATATCTGAAAAGGTACATCAATCATAGCGATCACGATCATCGTACATGCTAAATAGAAAAAACCCCACCCCAGTATTTTGGAAGCTGTTTCCATTGCTGAAATTACATTTTGATCGGCAAGCCCGATAAGCGTTGGCAATTGCGAGTGAATAATCAAAACTGCAACTGCGACAACCAATGACACCTTTGCAATCGCCTTTATGAGCTCCACTAAGGACTTGAGGGAAAACATCTTCGCCAAGCCTTTAATTGGGTCCATTCGGCTAAACTTAGGCGCCAGAGCTTTAGTTGAGAAAAGCCAACCACCCAAAGCA